>CAUJEY010000271.1 GCA_963169325.1 Bacteroidota bacterium | reverse complement strand
GCAAAGGCGGCGATGCAGTAATTTACGACTGACGACTTTCGACTTACGAATTACGTAGAGGGGACCGTAGATTACGCTACGGTCCCCTCTACGTAATTCGTAAGTCGTAAGTCGAAAGTTGTAAGTCGTCTTCCTCACTTTTTCCACCCCGGCGCAACCTGATCCAGCAATGCCACGAAGGGGGCTTGCCCGCGCAGGGATTCCAGGTGCCGGTTCTCGCGCAGGACTTGATAATCCTTATCGAGCGATAGCGCTTTATCCAATTGTTGCCGGGCCATTTCGGGTTGCTCCTTCAGGGTTTTGATGAAGGCCAGTTGGTAGTACGGGATCGGGTCGCCGGGTTTTTGCTCCGCATAGCGCCAAAAGGCGGATTCCGCTTCGTCGTATTTTCCTTCGTTCAGGTATAACTCCCCGATAGCAAGGTGCGCAAGGGTGTATTTCGGATCGAGCGTCAGGGTTTTTTTGAAAAAAGAAAGCGCGGTATCTTTTTGGTTGCGTTTCAGGGCCGTTTCACCCAGGTTGAGCAGGCCGTCGGGGTCGTCCGGCGCCTGCTGATGGTAGATGCTCCACATTTGTTCTGCCCGCTCGAAATCATTTTCCCCAAAATAGATCAGTCCGAGGTTAAAAAAAGCCAGGGAATATTCCGGGTCGCTCTGGATGGCTTTTTTGTAATGGGTTTTTGCCCCGGCAGTGTTGGATATCAAATGATAGGTCAGGCCGAGGTTGTATTGTGCCAGCGCAGAAGCACTGTCCAGCCGGATTGCTTGTTTTCCGGCGATTTCGGCGTTGGTGTAGTCTTTCAGCGCGTGATACACCGCGGTTAAATTAGCCCACGGCAGCACCCATCCGGGCGATTTGGAGTACGCCTGTTCAAAATCGGTAATGGCCTCCCTGTACTTTTTGAGCCGGCGGTTCAGCAGGCCCCGTTCGTTGTAAGCATAAGCGGCGTCGGGTTCCAGTTTCAGGCATTCCTGTAATTCGGACAGTGCCAGGTTGTACAGCGTCGGCGCCTTGGTCCGTTCTCCCCGCAAGCGGTAATTGAGTGCGGTAAAATAATGCGCGCGCGCTTTCAGGCTCTTGTATTGCAGGTGGGTTTCACCCAGTAATTCTGCCGCTTTATTCAGGTATTCCGGGAAATTTTCGTAATAACTATCGCTTTGTTTCCAGCGTTTGCGCATTTCGGCCGGATCGGCCTTCAGATAGGCATTCATCGCTTGCTGGGCTTCGTCTTGCAACGCGGCGGACAGGTTGCGGCGCATGAGGCTCTGGAAAGGGCCCATGACGGCTTTGTTTTTGAGTTGTTCGTACAGCAGCCAGGCGGAATTTTCTTCCGGTTGCAGCAAGTGGCCCTCTTTCAGCGCTTTTTTAAAATCATTGTATTGTGCGAGCGCACTGGGGTCTTTTTCCAGGGCGCTGAGGACGCCTTTGTCGTTGCTGGCCAGCAGGTTGTTCGACAGATCACTGAAGTCGTTGTTGTGTATCAGTGCGGCCAAAGCGGCAGGGTCCACTTTGGCGATCGCGGTATTTTTATTGTCGGTCTTCAATATGGGGTTCTGGCTTTGGCCGGTGGCCTGCGGTACCCAATCTTCGAGGTAGCGCTCTATTTCCTTCAAATTGACCACCCCGTCTTTATTCTGATCGGCCAGACCGGCCAGGCCGTTCAGGAAATAATACGAAAAAACGCCGCGGCCACCGCCCCAGGCCAGGCCTTCCTGCGACAACTCCTCCGCCCCGCAGGACAGGATTTTGACTTCATTGGCGTATTGTTTGGCCAGGTTGGCGGCCGTCAGCTGGACGCCGCCGATAGCCGTGCCGGCCAGTTTGCCTGCCCGGCAGGCGTCGGTGATGACCAATACCCGCGCCTTCTTTTCTACGGAAAGGGTAGTGATGATGTCCTGAAATATGGGCAATCCCAGGGCTCCGCCACCATAGTACACCCGGGATGGCGCGTTCCAACACAGCAGATAGCCGGGTTGGCTGATCAGTTTTTTTTCCACGTCGCCGTGGCCGGAGAAGTAGATAATTGCCTGGTCGCCTTCCTGGACGGACTCCAGCAGCCAGTCCAGCGCGTTGGAGAAATTGCCAAGTGTGGCATTCTGGTTGAGCAGCAGCGTGATGTGGGTATTGTCTAAACCGCCGCCGGCCGGGCTTTGCAGGTAGCCGGCAAACGCCTCGGCATCGCGGTGGGCGAATTGCAGGTCGGGAATGTCGGGGTCCTGGTAGTCGGAAACGCCGACCACCACGGCCCAGGTCTGTCCGCTGCCGGGGGTGTTGGAAGAAACCGGTGTAATACCTTTGGTTTGCTGTGCCCGCAGGGGGGTGAGTACAAACAGGAATACGCTGAAAAGGAGCAAGTGCTTTTTCATTGGGATAGTATGTGTGATCCTTAACCAGGCGGGGGGGGTGAAATTTACGATTTTTGATTTACGAATTACGATTGGTGTATCCCTGGTAATGGTTGGCCAAGCGTTTACAGAGGCTTATAAATCGTAAATCAAAAATCGTAAATCAATCCACTCTTTTCAAAACAAAACTACGTCAATTCTTCCCGATAGGCCGGAAAATATTGACGCGTCGAAAAGCGGGTTCGCCGAGGGCAAACGTATCAAAATTATGAATGACCTCGGAGAGGTCAAATATTGGTAGAACTATATGATTCCCTGACCACACGACCTCGGAGAGGTCGAACAATCGAATCGCACCATTTAACCAATGTTCGACCTCTCCGAGGTCGTGTGGTCAGGGGGGGCGGCTATTTCTACAAACGTTAGACCTCTCCGAGGTCATCCGCGATTTTGATATGTTTGACCTGGCTGGTTCGCGAGAATTAACGCCCCCTTACTCTTTATCCTTCGTACCGCCCGAGCAGGCCTCCGGAAGCGCAAACGCTTTGGTAGACGATTGTTTGGTGCCGTTTTTTGTCACCTTCAGGGTCGTATTTTTTCCGCAGCCACAATCGAGTTTTGCTTCGCGCGATGCCACTTTACCGTCAATCGTCCACTCGTAGGAAAAATCGGTGGGTTTGAGCCGGGAATCGGGAAAGAATACTTCCAGGGAAACACCGGAACGGGTACAAACCGATTGCAGGATTTCGAATCGAAACGCCTGTTCCTCCGAGACACTTTCTGCCGCCAATGTTTTGAGGGCCTCCAACTTTTTGCAAGTGGCCTTTTGCGGCTGCACGATGAGCGTCGCATACAATTCGGTGTTCGATTCGCGCATGATACAGGGAATGCAGGCGTGGGCCGTCTTACATTTTGAATCGGCCTCCGTTTGCAAACGTTGTTTCGCTTTGGGGAGCGCTTCGTCGCAAAACGGCAGCGGCGTAGGCGCTACGGGAGCCGCTTTGGTTGCGCTGGCCGTAGCGGGTTTGGCGCTCTGCGCCACGGCCGTTTGGATGTCAAAGGCGAGAAACAACAGGGAAAGGCACACGGGAATAAGCAATACATTGCTTTTTTTCATTAGTATTGATTTTGGAAAGTGAAAGAATAGCACTAAAATTAGTACATACAAAGCAGAACAACGCGCTTTTATGTTGTTATTTACTGTTTGAAAATATTTTCCTTTTTCACCGCCCGTTTGAAAGCGATGCAGGTCTGTTAATACCTATGGGGGCGAAAGGTTATCAGTGACGGGCGGTAAATATCCATCGCCATAGACAATCGCCGTTTGTTGCATAGGGTCGGTCAATTGAGCGCCCCCCTCCGTCGCCAATTGGATGAAAACCTCAAAATCGTGCTTGATCTGTCCTGAAGGCTTTTTTAAGCCAATTTACAGCCGGCGCTTTGTGCGCCGTGGAGATTTCGGGTCTATCAGCAAAGCGCGCCGGTACAAGTTTTCGGCGGTCTCCGGTTCTCTTTTTTTATGATAGACCTCAGTTGATTAAAATCTTTGTATTTTTGACAGGTTACTGTTCCGTAAAACCTGGCAACAACGCTTGTTATGACGACAACTTCACCTTTTCCCGGCATGGACCCTTACCTTGAAGGGCATATTTGGCCCGATGTGCATAATAGGCTCATCAATGCCATCTCAGAAATTCTTGCCCCAAAAATTGCCCCAAAATACGTGGCACGTGTGGAAACCTACACCGTTGAAGACACCAACCCAGAGTCCGAAGTTGGCATCACTTATCCCGACGTGGCAATTTTGAAGAGGAGGGTGGAAGAGCCCCAAGTACCATACGCAGATCCGGCCATGATGACGGAACCGGATGTGATCATTGAAACGACCATTACTGTTCGTATTCCTGTTATTCAAATTCGGGATGTGGAAAAGAACCGGCTGATAACCTGCATTGAAATTCTTTCTCCCGTCAACAAGCGAAGCCCCGGCTGGCAGCCTTACCACGAAAAAAGGAATGACCTGCACTTGAGCGGTGTCCATTTACTCGAAATTGACCTGTTGCGCAGGGGCAAACGCCATGTGTCGAACCTGGGACTGCCGGAACATCATTACCTGTTCAGCCTTTGGCGAGCGGGCACCTCTAAACTTGCGGTCTGGACGAACCTGGTGCAACATCTCCTGCCCGTCCTGCCCGTCCCGCTGAAAAGCCCCGACCCCGA
This sequence comes from Bacteroidota bacterium, assembly GCA_963169325.1. Classification (GTDB taxonomy): domain Bacteria; phylum Bacteroidota; class Bacteroidia; order Chitinophagales; family Saprospiraceae; genus M3007. The sequence goes on along the minus strand of CAUJEY010000271.1, from coordinate 28,097 downwards.
CGTTTCGCTGCCGCTCAAACAAGCCCTCGACATGATTTACCAGCGGGGCTTATACCACCTTTCCATTGATTACGACAAATCCCCGGCGCCGCCGGAATTTTCGGAAGCAGATAAAAACTGGATACAACAGGTGACAGGTGCTTAATACTACTTCCCCATATTAAACGAAATCCCTACAAAATATCCTAATTCGTACCGTGTTTGCAGCGGTATGTCGCCGTTGTCGGTGTCGAATGCATCGCCTGCCTTGAATCCCTTTGCCAGGCGCGACACGGGCCCCGCGACCAGGCCGCCGCTGAGTACGATGCGCTGGCCCCGTCCGAACAGGAGGCTCGGCCCGAGGAAAAAATTCAGCGACGAAATACTGCCGCCGCCCAGCGGAATACCCAACCCAAAAGTGCCGGCCAGGGCCATGCCACTTCTGCCGGCAGCATAAAAATGGAGGTAGGTGGTGAGCGAAGGCTGTATGCTGCCGCCGGCATCGGCCACAATAACGTTGTCCCGAACGCTGAATTTCTGCTCCGGGGTGAAGAACTGCGAGAAGCCGACGCCGAAGCCGGTATTGATGCGCAGCCCACCGCGCGTTTCCAGTTTAACGGTTTTCTCTTGTGGTGTGCGGTTATTTTGCCGCCAGTTGCTGCCAAGCGTATCGCGCGGCGAAAAGGTGGCGGTGACGATGGCCACGTCGTTTTCGATTTGCACCGGGCAATCGAAGGTAAACGGTTGTTCTGCCAACTCCCGAAAGCGCAGTTGCAGGCTCATCAGTTCTTCCAGGCTCAGGTCCTGGGTTTGTTTTTTGGCTTGGCTGGCGATGAAAGCGCTCAGTTGCTGGCGGAAATTCCCGCTTTGATCGCTGAGGCCCCGCAGATCGCGGGCAAATTCTTCCAGCGCCGGGCTGCCGAGGTCCAGGTCGCTCAGTTGTTGGGTGATCGGGCTCAGCTGGAGCATTTGCACATCGAATTCCCGTTGTTTGGCTTCGAGGTTTTGCACCAGCCGGCGTTTGGCCGCCGGCCGTTCCTGCCACCGGAAAGCGTCGTCTATCTGGAGCGCATCGGCGCTTTTGTCAGGAAAACTGAGGGCCTCATATTCCATGGCCACCCGTTTGATCAGGGAGGGTTTCAACTGCGGGTTGTGCAACAGGAAGTCGATGTGCTTCAAGGCCATGCGACCGGCTTGCTCCGATTTTTCCAGCACCTGAATTTCCTGATAAATTTCAGCCATTTCAGATTGCAATTGCGTGAGCTCCTGCAATTGTATTTTAGCCTGATCGAGCAACTGGTCCGGACCGCGGGAATTGCCGAACAAGTCCCTCAATTTGAAACTCGACTGCCCCAGCCGGAGCAGGGGAACGTCGAGGAAAGAAACCGGCGGCGGTGCGTTGGGGTCGGCCGGGGCGGCGGCGGCCATACCGGGCATCAGACTGCTCATGCCGGGCACCAGGCCCGCAAAAGCGCTGAGGCCGCTGCTTCCGGCCCAGTCGTCGGACTGGCGCTGGGATACTTCGGCCGAAGCCTTGTACAGGTAGGGGTTGAATTCGGTAAAATGCACGACCACGCGATCCCCTTTGCGGATTTTAGGGTTCTTCACGGGAATCCCCTCTTTTTGATAACTGACGCTGTCCGTAAACAGGTCGTAATGAACATGCAGGTCTTGTGCCGGCAGGATAAACGTGTGTAATAACAGCAGCAATGCGGTTAAGCAGCAAAAGGGAGACTTGGCGGGTGTGCAGGGCAGTTGGCGTTTCATATAGTCAGTCGATAGTAAACGTAAAGGAATGAACGTGTACGGCGCCCGTGTTTAGGTTGGGCGTTTGGCCCCGGAGACGCACGCAATCGTCGTTAAAGTAGGTTTGGCCGATTAATTTTTCCAGCGGATTGGCATTGGCACGGGTGGCGGCGCCCCTGCTTTTTACCAGGGGGCGCAGGTCGATCGGTTTATCTGTGGCGATCAGTTTGAACATCTCCACTCCCGCGGGCGGGCCAACCTGAAAACAGTTGCGCAGTTCGATCGTTTGACCCGGCCGCACGCGTTCGTTCGGGGCCTCTGTCGGGTCGGGAAAGATCACGTTGATCACATTATCCGGCTGAATATCAATTATGGTAAAGTATGCCGCTTTATCGCCGTAGTTCGTCACCCGTATTTTAAACGAATCCAGATTTTGGAAATGCAGGATGCCTGCCGCATCGTGTTTAGACTGGATTGGGATCGTATCCAGCCGCGCCCGGTTTTCCGGGTTGCGGCGCACGGGTACCAACTCGAAACCGACCCGGAGCGATTCGCTTTGCGCATCCATCCGGCGCAGGTATTTGGCCTGGGCAAACCCCATCATCCGGCGCATCAGGGAGTCGGCGGTGCGCGCCGGCGGCAGTGCGCCGCTCAGGGAATCGAGTACCAAATCGCCCGGACCGATTAAATGAATACCGGCGCCGGCCTGAACCAGGAACAGGTCCGGCGTTCCATCCAATTGAATAACCGGGTACCGGGCTATTTTTTCCAGCAGCGCCGCGCGTACGGGGTGTTGTTCGGGTAGTTGAAGCGACAGGCCGAGGCGCAGGTCGCCGAGGTTTTGCTCCAGCACGTATGCCCAGGCTTGCCGGGCGACCGGTTGTTGCAAATCGGCGTCGAGGCGCAGCGTAGCCTCTACGGGCGACACCGCAGTCACGGTGCCCCGGGCCAGCGGGGCGACGGTTTGGTCGGGGTTGCGCGTTTCAGCAGGATACAAGCCCAGCACGGCCCCTTCGTTGAGTCCCTGCACCCAGCCGGCATCCACCACTACGGAGCCGGGATCGTTCCAGCGCAGCACACGGAAGTAGGCGGCCGGTTCCAGCAATCGCCCGCCGAGCAATTCCTGGTCGAGGGTGCCCTCGGCCTGCGGTTGCTGACGGGTGGCGGTGGCGCTCATCTCGATCCGCACCTGTTCGAACAGGCCGCGGTAGGTTTTCGGCGATTGCGCCTGGCAAAGTTTGCGGCTCAGGGCATACGTCAGTGGCCCTACAAACCGGCCGTCTTCGCTCTGGGTTTCAAAGTTCAGTTGGTTGTGCGCCGATCCGAAAAAAGCCGCCATGGGCGCCAGGCGACCGGTATCCGCCACCAGGCTGTCCAACTGGGGCGCATCGAACGCTTTGCCCGGTTCTTTGGCGGCCGCCAGGTTGTATTCCGGGCTGGCCATCTGGACGATGGTGCCGCGGGCGGGCCCCATGCCGCGGGTGCTGGTGCCCGAATGACAGGCATCCACCACCACCATCAGGTTACCTTTTGGCCCCAGGTGGCGGCGCAAGTCGGTGTACATGCGGTTCAGTTCATCGTCGCGGATCAGTTTTTCGCCTTCGTTTACGCCGGCTTTATAGGCCTGCGGGGAGTCGTAGGGTACGATCGCTTCGTCGTAGCCGTCCAGTTCGTCGCCGTTGTTGTCGGCTACCTGCTGGCCGTGGCCGGAAAACTGGAAGTATACCACGTCGCCCGGTTTAATTCGGGCGAGCAGTTCTTTTTTCCAGGCCTGGAGGATACCCTCCCGTGTGGCGGCCTGATCGGTGAGGGTAAAAATATTTTCGGATAAAAAACCGCGCCGTTGCAGGGCATCCGTCATTAGCAACAGATCGTTCTGTGCATGGATGGGCTTCCAGCCTCCGTCCGGCGGGTAATTGCCGATGCCGATCAGCAACGCAAATTTGCGATCGGCCTGGGCATTGGCCGCCGGAGCGCCGGCCAATACGGCAATCAGCAGCAGTATCCGGCATAAGGTGCCGCCCAATACATTAATTCGGGGATATCCCTTTTGGAGGGAAAACATAGTCATCTCTTTTAGCTTGAAAAGACGTGAAACGTTCAAACAAAGATTAATTCAGAGATGAAGCGCGGGTTATCAGTCCTTGAGGGAAATATTCGGCGAAATGTAGAAAGATTGTACCTGTTTAACACCTGCTGTTTCATTTTTTTATAGGAGGGAGGTAATAGACTGCTCATTTTTTTTTCATCGTACCTTTGGGCTGCACTTTTTTTCTAGTTGGTGATAACCAAAATTGACAACCGGCATTAATGAATAAATCATTGACATACGAATCGGAGGAAGACCTGCTGAAAGCCCTGCGGCAGGGCGCTGCATCGGCCTTTGAAATACTATACCGGCAATACTATCGCATGGTGGCCAAACAGGCGATGGATGCGGGCCGGTTGGATGCGGAAGACGTGTTCCAGGAAACCCTTGTTATTTTGGTTCGAAAAGTGCGGGATCCGGAATTCCGGCTGACGGCCAAATTGAGCACTTATCTTTTCGCCATTGCGCGAAACCTTATTTATAAAAAAACGGCTGCCCAAACGGAGTTTTCTACCGGCGACATTGCAGCATATCAACAGGAAGCCCCGCAGGCGGGAGAGGCGCCGGAGGACCGGGAAAAACGGGAGAACCAGTTAAATGTCGTTTCCGGATTTCTGGAGATTCTCGAAGAAGACTGCCGCCAGGTATTGCTGTTATCCTTTTTTGAAAAATGTTCTCAGGCGGAGATCGCCGAAACGATGGGTTATGCCGAATCTTTTGTTAAAGTAAAAAAATACCGTTGCATGGAATACCTGCGGAAAAAAGTCAAAGCTCATCCCCTTTTCGCCCACCTTCAAAATGACGCTTCATGAATGAACAATACCTCGACACCATTCACCGCTACCTGAACGGTACGATGGACGTCAACGAACGCGAATCTTTCGAGACGGAAATGCGCCAAAATCCGTCCTTGCAAAAGGATGTGGAAATGGAACGGCTGCTGCTCGGCGGGTTGGAACACGCCGGTGAAACCGAACTCCGGCAAAAGATCGGTACGGTGCAGGACCAACTGGCTGCGGAAGGTTTTTTCAGAGCCGGCGCGGCAGAAACATCGCCCCGGCTTTCTGTAACTCACCTTTCAAAAACATACCAGATGAAACGTATTATTGCTATCGCCGCTTCTTTCGCCATTTTGGCCGCCGCCGTTTGGTTCTTCACCCGGCCCGCAAATACCCCGGATCCCGGCGCGCTCTTTTCCAAATATTACCAGCCAAAAGAAGAGATACAACGCGCCCAGGAAATTATCCCCAAGCTGGAATCGGGGCTGGCCGGCATCCCAACGGATGGCGACACCCTCCGCGATGCCTTGCAGTTTTATGCCGACGGGAATTTGGAGGAGGCTGAAAAATTACTGAAAATATACCTGGAATCAAGTCCAGAAGACCCTTTGGCCGCTTATTTCCTTGGTGCAACCTTCATGAACCAGGGCTATTACGCCAAAGCCATTGAAATATTTTTGCCGCTTTCCCGCGGAGAATCGCCCCTCAAAAATGATGCACTGTGGAACCTCGGACTTTGTTATCTGAAAACGGAAAACGGCATGGACGATGCGCGGGTGTCTTTCGAAAAACTATCTGCGGATAATGCCTACCCCAATCATCGCGGTGCAAAAGCCGTGTTGGAACAATTGCTTCCTCAACATTAGGGGCTGCGGCCTTTAGCAATGCCACGTATACTCATGCTGAAAAATAGAATCTGGCATGCCGCGCTTTGTCTGGGTTTTTCGCTCTCACTAAGTGCCGGTACGCCCCAGACTGTAGCCCAGGCCGTGCTCGACCGGCTGTATGAAGCCAACGGCAACTACCGGATTAAAAAGCCCAAACTGATCATCAGCCCGGAAAATAAAAAAGTAGCCGCTTATTCGCCCTGGAAAAACGCCATCGTGCTGGATGAAAAAGTATACCGGATTTGCCAAAGTTACGGGCGCGATTCCTTGTCAGCTCTGGCTTATATCCTGGGCCATGAGTTGGTACATGCCTATCAATCGCAGATCAAAGGACAAGGTCTGAAGACCAATTTTCTGGCTTACGATCATGGGTATAAATCCGACATCCGCACCGAAAAGGTGGCTGATATCCAGGGTTTGTTCAATGCTTACCTGGCGGGATACGGCGTCCTGAAAACAATGCCCGCGGTGATCGAACAGGTGTATCGGGAATACGGCCTGATGGGAAAAACCCTGGCCGGGTACCCTCCGCTGGAAGAGCGCAAGGCCGGCGCCCGGGAAGTGCAGGCCATTGCGCAAAACCTGTGCGACATCTTCGAATCCTGCAATTATTTGCTCGCCATCGGCCAAACCGGCCTGGTCTGTTCCGGCTACGAGTATATCCTCCGGTTTTACCAGGGACGCGAAATTTATAACAACCTCGGAGTGGCTTATACCCTGAGTGCCCAGCAGTTCTGGCACCCCCAACTCGATAAATATATCTACCCGGTGGAGGCCGACTGGTTCACCAAACTGTCGCGTATGGCAGCTGCCCGTGGGCAGGAGCAGATCGATCCATCCGTTGAGCCGCTGCGCCTGGCGTTTCTCGACAAAGCAATCGCCCATTTCACGGAAGCCGCCCGCCTCGACCCCGGCTACCTGCCGGCCCGGATCAATACCCTTTGCGCCATGAACATGAAAGGCAGTACGGTGGCGGCGTTGAAATATGCGGAGATCAACCTGCAGCAGTACACGCAAGGCAAAAAAAAGCGAAAAGGGCAGGAGTTAGACATGATCGAAATCGCGCTGGGCATCACCTACGCGTTACAGCCGGGCGCCGCCCGTAAAAGTGAAGCGGAGGTTATTTTCAGCCGCCTTTCCAAATCGCCAAACGTGCTGAGCGCCTTGTATGCGCGCCAGAACGGGCAAAGCCTGCGCGGGGAAACGGAATCCGGCGTGTTGCCTGAAATGCCGCTTCCGGAATCCTTCCGCCAGGTGGCCGCTCAAATGCAGTTGGGCCGGACCGGCGATATGGAGCGCATCGATCTGGACGAAAAAGCCGGTATCCGGTTTGCACAACAACAGGGGCCGGGCGCTGCAACCGTGGTATTTTCCAATGCAACGGGCAACCTGATAAGCCTCCTGCGTTTTCCCAACCGGCTGGCGCCGGATGTCACCGTGCTGCCGCCGCAGGAAGATTTGGCGCACTCCGCCTACCGCAATATGGTGGCTGCCAAAGACGGGTTTTATCTCAAATCGGTGCGCGACAACGTGGTGCTGAAGGTGGATGCCCGGGGCCGGGTGCTGGAGATGGTGAAATATGTGGAGCATTAATTAAATGTGGTCAATGTGGTCAATGTAGTCAATGTGGTCAATGTGATCAATGTGATCAATGTGATCAATGTGTTTTAAATGTGACATTACACACCGCAAAAAATTGAAAACCTGAAAAATACCTGGATGGAGAAAGCGGGAGAATAAGCCCCTCAAAATTTTTTCGCCTCCCCCATATCCATTTCTCGTTTCCCTTTCCGACCTTTGCGCATGGAATCGAACAATACTGTGCCGAAATTTCTCGGCGAATCGCTCACCTTCGACGACGTGCTGCTTGCTCCGGCTTACAGCGAAGTCCTTCCCAGAGAAGTAGATATTTCTTCCCAGTTCACCCGTGGCCTCCGCCTCAACGCGCCCATTGCCTCCGCTGCTATGGACACGGTGACGGACAAAAACCTCGCTATCGCCATCGCGCGGCAGGGCGGTATCGGCATGATCCACAAAAATATGCCCATCAGCGACCAGGCCGACCAGGTGCGGGCGGTCAAACGCTCCGAAGCGGGTATGATCATCGACCCCGTCACGCTGCACCCTGACGCCACGGTGGAACAGGCGCTCGACCTGATGCGGCGTTACAGCATCGGCGGAATCCCCATCACCGACAAACGGGGTAAATTAGTGGGCATTCTCACCAACCGCGACCTGCGTTTCGAAACCGATTTTACCCAACTCGTGCGCGATCTGATGACGAAGAAAAACCTCGTCACAGCGCCTAAAGGCACGACGCTGGTGCAGGCCCGCCAAATTTTGCAACAACGTAAAATCGAAAAACTGCCCGTAGTGGACGACGATTTCCGGCTCGTGGGCCTGATTACGTACAAAGACATCCTCAAGGGCGTAAACTTTCCCAACGCCTGTAAAGACGCGCTGGGCCGCCTCGTTGTAGGCGCCGCCGTGGGCGTTACGGCCGATATGATCGACCGGGTAACCGCACTGATCAAAGCCGGCGTAGACGTGGTGGCGGTAGATACCGCGCACGGCCACTCGCGCGGAGTGCTCGATGCCGTAAAAATGTTGAAAAAGACGTTCCCCGACCTGCAGGTGATCGGCGGCAACGTGGCTACCGGCGAAGGCGCCAAAGCGCTGGTGGATGCCGGCGCCGACGGCGTAAAAGTGGGCGTGGGCCCGGGCAGTATCTGCACCACCCGTATCGTGGCCGGCGTGGGCGTGGCGCAGTTGTCAGCCATTTACAACGCCGCACAGGGCATTCGCGGCTCGGGAGTACCCATCATCGCCGACGGCGGCATCCGGTACACCGGCGATATCGTAAAAGCCCTGGCCGCCGGCGCAGGTACTATCATGGCCGGTTCCCTGTTTGCCGGGGTGGAAGAAGCCCCGGGTGAAACGATCATTTTCGACGGGCGAAAATTCAAAACCTATCGCGGCATGGGCAGCCTCGGCGCCATGCAGCAGGGCTCTAAAGACCGCTATTTCCAGGACGTGGAAGACGACATCAAAAAACTCGTGCCGGAAGGCATCGAAGGCCGCGTACCCTACAAAGGAACCGTTACCGAGGTGATGAACCAGTACCTCGGCGGCCTGCGCGCCGGCATGGGCTACTGCGGCGCACCCACCGTACGCGACCTGCAGGAAAATGCCCAGTTTGTGAAAATTACCAACGCCGGGATGACGGAAAGCCACCCGCACAACATTACGATTACGAAGGAGTCGCCGAATTATAGCCGGTTGTAAAAATCATTATTTCATAAACCCAACAATCGCCTCCACGCACCCCTCTTCCTCAAAATAATTGATATGATTCCCGGCCACTTCCACGGACACCGGCGCCGGCTGTCGCCCTGCAGGTATGGATTTGATGCTTTCAATGCTCACGGCGACGTCGTTGGGCTGGTCCTGGTAGAATAGTTTGCCGCCGAGGCCGATGAGTTTGTCCATCAGGCCTTTTTGCTCGGGATTGATCTTCAGGAAGTCGTACAGGTTGCCGGCAACGATGCTGTACGGCACGCCGGGGTCGGCTGTTTTGGCTAAGTTTTTCAGGAAGCCGTCGGGGTGGTCGATGTACATCTGTTCCAGCGTGGGCGTCACCATTTTTGAGTGTTTCATCACGGCCAGCAGGCCCGCGGCGGCCGGGATACCCCAGGCCGAGTTGATCGCCAGGGTGATGAGCGGCATCAGATAGTCGCGGTAGGCGGTCAATTTGGCGATGGCGCTGCCGCCGTTCGGCGTGCCGGCCATGATGAGGTGTTTGACCACTTTGTTGCCCTGCAGGGTTTCGATGAAATAACGGGACACCAAACCACCCATCGAGTGGGCCAGAATGGTGATTTTTTTGCCCGATTCGGGCGTGATGCCCGCTTCTTTCAGTTTGTCGGCTAAGCGGGCGGCAGTGACTTCTATTTTGGTGTTCAGGTTTTCGTAGTCGTACGTGAGCACCAGGTCGAACAGTTTGTCGTTGTACGCCCGGCGCATACACTCGGCCATCCCTTGTGAGTCGCCGATAATGCCGTGGGTGACCAGGAGAATGTTGCTCGCCCCGGCAACTTTGTTAGACAGGTTATCGCTGCGGCGGTCCACCGTTTCGCGGCTGTAATCGGCCCAGCAGAGTTCCTGGACGTCTTCTTTTTTCAGCACCAATTTCATAAAACACAGTTTCAGCGCTTTGCCGAGGCTGCGGGTGCGCGGATCTGACTCAACCGGCAAATGGGCGATACTGACGAGGGCGTTGCCATTGGCCATACGGGTCACTTCGCCCACGGGGATCAGGTGCTGCCCGTCGAAAGTAAGCGGCAGGAGGAAGTCTTCGAAGCCGTCCATTTCCTGCAATTGGGCGGCGATTTCAATTTCCAGCGGCTGATCGGCCAGGCTGTTTTCATTTACCACATCGCTCAATTCCAGCATGTTCGACGGCGCCACGTCGCGGGTGGATTCGCCGAAAGGCAGCAGGTTCATGCCGCTGTGTTTGGCTAACTCGGCGATGACCGACATCGGCTCGATGCTCCGGCTGGCGGCGCCCGCAGCACTCAGCGCCACACCCGAACGGAAGGAAGGGTGGGGGAGGATTTTGATAAAATTATTAGCTAAAGACACGGTTTGTTCGCCCACGCCGGCTTGCCGGGCCACCGATTTCACCCGGAGGGTGAGGGCATACCAGTCGTTGATATCCTCCGCCGGCGCCTTCGTATCGAGGCCGAACACTGCCCGGGCTCCGGAAACCGTTTCTTCACCCCTGGTTGTGCCACGGGTGACCCAGTAATCGACGGTTTCACCTACCGTGAATCCTTTTTGCGGCAGGCCGTCGCCGGATATTTTGCTGTTGCTGACAAACAGTTTGAAAATATCCATCGCCTCGTTTTTCCCATTCAACTCGAATTTATACTGGGTGCCGCCCGGATTTCTATCCATGGCGATGGCCGTTTTTTGGGCGGGGACTTCCTCATTGTACCCCATTGCATGGAAGCCGTACTGGTCGTCGGCGTAGAACAAGGCACAATGCCTCGATTTGCCGGTGTTTTTATTCCTGACTTCCAGGCGGAAGGGTACTTTCTGTTCGGTGTTGTTCAGCCGGAGGATGTCGACCACGATTTCCGGGTCCGATGTTTTGCGCAATACGGTTCCGTTTTCGTCCATTTCCACCAGGACTAATTCCACATCGCTGCGGTTGATTTTGGAGTCCTGGTTGTCGAGTTTCAGGGTTTTTTCCCAGCGGGCTATTTGTTCCAGTTTTTCAAATGCGTCGGCGAACATTTTTTCCCAATCGTTGCCTTCGATGGTGCGCAGGCGCGCATCGTCGGCTGTGCGGATGATTTGAATATGCTCCCCGGTCATTTCCAGGCGAATAGCAGCCTGCGGCACATTATCCTGAAGATCAAAATGGACCGGTTGGAACGCCTGAAGCGCGCGTTGGGCCTCTGCCATCTGCATGGCAGGGCCTTGCAGCAGGAAAACCGTTTTGGGCGCGGGCAGGCTGGTGAGACGGGCTTCATACTGCTCGTTGGCGGCTAAAGTGAAGTCCGGCTGTTGCAGGCTGCTCGATTCCATGCCTACTACGCGGCTGCGCATTTGTCCCAGTACCTGTCCGTCTTTCAGCACTTCAAAGGCTGCGGGGTTGCCCGAGGCCACGGGGAGGCCGTGTACGGCGCCCATGGTCGCCTGCCAGGTATTGTCCATAAAAAAGATACGCAGGGGCGCGCCGGTGGACGCGGCGCCTAATCCGAGGAATCCGTCGTAGCCATTGAAATAGCCGTAGGTGTCGAATTGCGGACGCTGTTCGCTGGTCACCTGCGCCATACCCAAGCGGCATTGGGTGTACAAATCGGCGTAGGAGAGTTGCCCGCCCGTTTTTTCCAGCACCTGCATCAGTTTGGTGGAAAAAAGGCCCCGCTGACTTTTCAGTTCAAATGCTTTTTCCGTGCGGTCGCAGGCGGCGAGGGCGATATGGCGGCTGCTGGGCAGGTAAAAGTCCGTTCTTTTCAGGTATTCGCCGGCGAGGTAGGAATCTAAAGGCCGGGGGTCGTACCGGTTGGAGGTTTGCCGGGGGGCGCCGAGGGTGAACTCTTCCATGCCCCGGGTGGCGGAGCCGGAGTGGCAGCTGTCGAGTACAACGACGACGTGGGCGCCTTTGGCGGCTACCCGTTCGATAAGGACGGCGAGTTCTTTGTCAGCCAGGTCCAGTCCACCGGGTGTGCGGCTATCGAACAGCACGAGGGTTTCCTCCATGCCTTCGGGGTAGTATTTGAGAAACTCTGGCGCCGCTTTTTCGCGGCTGCCGTGGCCGGCGTAGGCGAAGAGCACGGTGTCGCCCGGGCCGGCGCGGAGCAGAAGTTTGTCGCCGAAATGGTCGATCACGTTTTTATAGGTGGCATCGGCGTCGATGAGGGATTCAATACTTCGGTTGGATGCCGGGAAGCGGTCTTCGAGGAACGTTTTCATCTGCAGGATATCGTTTTTACAGCCGTGCAGGTTGGGTACGTTGTCGTCGGATTGAGGTTGGTATTGGTTGATACCGGCGAGTAGGGCGTAGAGGTGTGACATGGATTTAATGCAATTGAAGGAATGTTTTCAAATATTTTGGTGGACGCTTGCGTGTTTAGCGGCTTAAAAATGAGGCGCTTTCTTGGAATTGCGGGAATGTTTTTTTGAGAATCTTTTTTACGCGACTTATAATACGTTCAATCCTTCCGCACCTTCCCCAAATACACCCTTCCTCCGCACACAATCTGCAGCAACAACATCCGGCCCGGTATCGCGCCCAGTTCAATAACCGTCTCCGGCGCTAAAACGCCGCTTTGTACCAGGCTTCCCGTCGCAGTATACAGGTGATAACTTCCCTCCGGCGTCCCACTATCCCGGCTTCGGACATACAGGGTGGACCCGGCAGGGTTGGGGAATACGTCGAACGCCACCTCCGCCGGCAAGGGCTCCCGCACCGGCGTGGCATAGGGTTGCCCCACGTACACGATCAGGTAACCGTCGGGCAGGCGCACGGCGCTGGGGTCGCCGCCCTTCAGGTTGGTGGGCGTGTAGCCGGTCCAGACGCCGCCGTTGGGTGAGGTGTTGAACCAGATATTGCCCGGGCCGCTGCCGTAAAAACGCAGCGTCTGGGCGTCGGCGAGTACGTAGTTGCCGGTCCAGTTGTGGGTTTGGTCGGCGTTGATATTGGGCACGGGACTGAAGTTGAGTCCGTCGGGTGACACGTAGTGGTACGCGCCATCCTGTGGCGCACCGATGGGTGCGGCATAATGCCAGCCGTTGTTGAAATAGATTACCGCGGGGTCGATTACGCGGGTGGTCGGATGATCGACCCGGGCGCCGGGCTCGAATTGGTAATGGATGCCATCCGAACCCGCGGCCGAATACGTATTGACTGAGGCGTCGAGGCCCATGGGCGGCATGCCCGCACTGGAGGAAAAGTAGATACGCAGGCGCCCGTCGGGCAGGCGGGCCAGCGTGGGATCGAAGGGCCGCTGGTAGTTGGCCGGAAGTCCATCGATGACGATGGGCACGGGTGTTGTCCAGGTGAGCCCCCGGTCGTAGGAAAACTTCACCGCCACGCGATCCCACGTGGGGCTGCCCGACGGCACGCGAAACCACTGGAATACACATACCAGCGTATCTCCTTTCCAAAGAATGGCGGAGGGTACGCCCGAAGAATCCTGGAATATCGCCGGCGGGCCGAACTGTACCCCATCGGCGGAGTAGGCGATCCGGAGCGGATTTTGCCAGGGGAAGCCACCCTGGGCGGGTAGCAGGGTGGAGGAGAGGAGCAGGATGAGGAAAAGGAGGCGCATGGCGGGCTGTGTTTTGGGGAGTGAAGATAGGCTATGTGGTGAAAAAACACCCGGTTGTGCGCTGGAACAGGCCCGACACTGACTATCGTCAACAATAATCCTGCATAACATCACCGGGTCTAATGATTGTTATACAAAGCCGTAAATCCGATTGTTTCTTTTGCAGAATCTGAAAAAAATTTCCTATAAATTTGGTGTGATATGCGTACCGAACAATCCTTTCACACCCACCTCCGGCAACTCATCGCAACTGATGAATTGAACGAAGCCCTCCAGCTCCTGCAGGAGCTGCTGCAAAACAGCCCGAAACTCAATGAAGCCCTCCTCCAATCCGGCCGGCTGAGCGACATCAGCCGGCAGCTGCGCCTCGGGCTGATCGATCCCGATCAGGCCAGTCTGACCAAAAATCAGATCCGGGCGGGCATACTCGAATTGCTCGGCGAAGTGGAAGCGCAGGAAAAGGTACGGCCCGGGCTGCGGGAGGAAGTGGAACGGTTTGCTGCCGGAACGACCGTCATCCAAAACGCCGAAAAAATCTACAACATCGAAAAAATAGACAACGCCGACTTTTCCTGACCATGCCGAACGAAACCATCCTCGCCGCCAACCACAACGTCGTCATCCAGGGCGTCAGCGAAAGCACCCTCACGCTGAACGTCGACGGTGAAGTGCGGGAAATACACCATCAACTCGCCGAACTCAAGGGTCTGCTCCAAACCCTGAAGGTGCAAAACGTGCAGTATGCCGACAAGATTTACAACATCGAGCATATCGATGAAGCGAATTTCGGCTTCGTCACGGGCAAAAAAGCCTTCAATGAGTTACTGACCAAACAACTCATTGAAGCGATACAACCCTGCAGCCTGCCGGCACAGCGGTTTTTGGAAAGAGTGGCCGCTATCCCCGGTTGGGAAAATCAGCTGCACATCAGCGATAAAGCTAAAGAGATCATCGCGTACAGTTTCGTGGGCGTCATCGGCATACAGATAAGCAAACTGATGGCCATTGGGAAGGAAGATTTTTCGGAGGCCAAACAGCGCAAGTACATCGAAAAATGCATCCAGATCGCCAAATGGAGCCTCGATTTAGTGTGCTTTACCCTGCTGTCCAAACTGTGGGATGCTCAAAACCAACAAGCCCGCGCGTTTTCCGAAGCACAGCAGACCGTATTGGCCCGTCGTTTCGACGACACCTTAGAGCCCTCCGTCGAGGAACAATTCAGGCTGCTGCAAGTGCTGTTGGAGATTTTTTCCGACAAAGCAAATGCACTGGCCTTCCCCATGCCGGAGTTGGAGGGATTTTCGCCAAATCTGGTGGAGGGCAGTGCATTCCACCAGGTCTGTCAGGCGCTGCAAGCCCTCAACGAAAAACTGGACAAGTCGCAATACGACCTGCTCGATTGCTTCGGGGCGGAGACCCAACTCGCGGCTTTTTTTGGGTATTTCCACTTCCTGGTCAATTACCGGATGGCTTCCATCAAGCACATCGGTTACCGGCACATTCGCAATGCCGACGCGCGCTATTTGCACCACTACGCTGCGCTCGGCATCGACAGCAAAGCCAACGTGGATGCTGAAAAAGTCAATTATACGCCCCAAACCGTCGACACCGACGCCGTCCTGCTGTACCGGGGCGACAATTACGCCGAACATATCAACCTGTTCCCGTTCGTGATCGATTACAACGCCCTCACGCTGGAGCAAGGTTCGAAGGTCTGTTTTTACAGCTGCAAGGAGTTCAGCGACGGCAGTATCGAATACCTGTTTCTGGAAGACAACAGTACGATCGACATCAACCGGAAAGGGCTCCTGAAACCCGACGCCGACTTCAACGAACTGATGATGAGCAAAGACAATCAAAAAATACTCAACCTCGACAGCGTGGTGGACCAGTTCCGGGAAGCCCGGCGCTGCCTGCTGGGCGACGAACCTAATTTTGACGACCTCTGATGATGCAAAAGCGCTATCCATTCAAATTCCTGGACGCCTACACCCGTGAGGACAACGACATCTTTTTCGGGCGCAGCGAGGAGATCGACGCCCTGTACGAGATGGTGTTCCAGACCGACCTGCTGCTGGTGTACGGCGCCTCCGGCACCGGTAAAACCAGCCTCATCCAGTGTGGCCTGGCGAGCAAATTCCAGAGCCACGACTGGCTGCCGCTCCTCATCCGCCGGGGCGGCAACCTCAACGCCTCCTTTGAAAAAGCCCTGCAGGAGGCCGGCGGCGGCAGCGCGGGCGAAGCCGCGCCCGACTGGCTCGACGAGGACCTGAGCGGCGCCACGGCCGTCGCCACAACCGCTACAACGCTTTCCCCGCTCGCCCGGCAGTTCAGGACCATTTACCTGCGACACTTCAAACCCGTTTACCTCATCTTCGACCAGTTCGAAGAACTCTATGTCCTGGGCGACAAAGCCGAGCAGGAACAATTTATCCGGACCGTGCGCGACATCCTGCAGGTGGAACAGCCCGTGAAGGTCATTATTGCCATCCGCGAGGAATACCTCGGCTACCTGTACGACTTCGAACGCGCCGTGCCCGAACTGCTCCGCAAAAAACTGCGCGTGGAGCCGATGAACCTCGACAGGGTAAGAACCGTGATCAACGGCGTGGGCGCGCTGCCGCAAAGCAACGTGCGCCTGCAGGACGGCGAGGAAGACGCTATCGCCGAAGGCATTTTTGAAAAAATACGCGGCAACGAAAAAACCCTGAGCATCCAGCTGCCCTACCTGCAGGTGTTCCTGGACAAACTGTACCTGCAAACCACCGGTGACGAAACTCGGCAGGCCGATGCCATATTCACCCGGGCAACCCTGGAAAAAATAGGCGATATCGGCGATGTGCTGCGCGACTTCCTGGACGAACAGGTACTGCTGACCGCCCGTAAACTGAGCCAAAAAACCGAACTGCTCTGGCAGCTGCTCTCCCCCTTTGTTACGCTGGAAGGCACCAAAGAACCCCTCTCCGAGCAAGACCTGTGCAACCGGGTGCCCGCCATAGCCCCGGCCCTGATCCGCAACGCCCTGCAGGCCTTCGTCAGCAGCCGCATCCTGCGCTACACTGAAAACAAACAACTCTACGAAATTGCCCACGATGCGCTGGCCAGACAGGTGCATGCCAAACGCAGCGACGAAGAAATCGCCCTCCTCGAAGTGCAACGGCTGATCAAGAGCCAGACCGTGCTCAAGGCCGAGGCGCGGGAGTTTTTTACGGAGAAACAACTGTTGTTTATGGAGCCGTATTTGGGCAAGTTCAGGCCCGGGGCGGAGGAGCAGGAATGGATTGACCGGAGCCGGGCGCATGTGCAGGCGGAGAAGGAAGCCGAGGAGAAGCGGAAGGCGGAGGCGCTGGAGGCGGCGCGGCGGCAGGCGGAACTCGAAAAACGCCGGGCTGAAGAGGCTGAACGGCTTAAAAACGAAGCCGTCCGGGGACAGCAAAAGGCGCGGCGCAGGACGTGGGCGGCCGTGATCGTGGCGGTAATAGCGATTGGGTTGGGGGTTGTTGCTTGGGGGCTACGGCGGGAGGCTCAAAGGGAAAAGCAAAATGCGGTAACCGAGCGAGAGGATGCGCTAAAAAGTAATTCTTTGGCGAAAGCGGCGAAACAAGATGCGATAGCAAAAGCAGCAGAAGCCTCGCGCAGTGACAGCTTGGCCCGAATTGAAAAAGACAAAGCAAGAGATTCTGAGACAAAAGCCCTTAATAACCTGCGTGATCTGAAACGTACTGAGAAAGCACGTCAGGCGCTTGAAATCGAGCGTATGCTGCAAGAAACAGAAGTATTCATTCGGGCAGAAGAATACCGCAATGCGCTCGACCGGTTAGAGGAAGTCCTTCGATATGATGCAAGAAACCCAAAAGCTTTAGAGCAAAAAACGAAAATTCGGAAACTGCTTAAAAACGAAAAGCAATGAAAACCCTCTTCTCTTTTTTGACCCTTCTCTTTTGGGTAAACCATTTTTGTGCGCAAACTTCATCTTGCCCGCCCAAAGATTGTGAGTGCATCCGGCAAAAAGCAGATGCTGTCTTTGCAAGTGGTAATTATGAGTTGGCCATAAATAAATACCAGGCATGGAAAACTTGCAAGCCGGGGGTGACGACTGAAGCGGATAGCCTCGTGCTTGTTGTTTTTAAAAAAATAAACGAACTGAAAAATGATGCAGAAGAAGCCCTTGCGGAAACGAAAAAAGAAAAGTACCGAGCTGATAGCCTGTTGCAAATTGCCACAAAGCTTACCGATGCATATTACTTTTATGCAGACAGATTTGCATTGGCGAATGGATATAACATTATTGGGGCACACAGTTTCTATTTTATTGATAAAAATGGTGATCCGGTTATCAAATTAAAGGAATGGGAAAAAGCCGCGCAGTTTGATGAAGTGGGATTTGCAAAAGTATCAAACAAAAATGGAGATTTTCTGCTCGACACATTTTGCAATGCCTACCGCCTTGCATCAGATATCAAAGAATTAAGTGCAGAAGTAACTGCATTGGATTTAACAGGAAAGGGATTAGAGACAATCCCCGACGAAGTATTCAATCATACCTCTCTGAAGATTATAATTCTTACTGACAACCTATTGGTCAGCCTGTCCCCTGAAATTGGGAAGTTGGGTAATTTGACATACTTAGGATTGGGCAACAACAAGATTAGGGAATTGCCCCTTGAAATTCAACAGTTGAAAAATTTGGCTTATCTAGTCTTAAGTAATAACGAGATAGAAAGCATACCCTCAGAGGTTTTTGGATTGAAAAGTTTGACACGGTTGGACTTGAGTGGTAACCAATTGGATCATTTACCTGCTGAAATTAGAGAATTAAGTAATTTGACATCCTTAGGATGGGGTACAAAATTGACCAGTTTGCCCGCTGAAATCTGGGGTCTAAAAAAATTAAGGACTTTGAATTTAGCGGGCAACCCATTAAGGAGTTTATCTCCTCAAATTGGTGAATTGGAAAATTTGACGGAATTGAATTTGCGAAACATCAATTTAGGAAGTTTGCCTCCTCAAATCAGGCAGTTGAAAAATTTGACCCAATTGGATTTGGGTAACAACCAGATTTGGGAATTGCCACCAGAAATTTGGCAGTTAAAATATCTGAAATACTTGAATTTAGGCGTTAATAAACTGCGCTATCTTCCACATGAAATCGGGCAGTTGAAAAATTTGACATTTTTTAATGCAGTCCTAAACGCTTTAGATACGGTTCCTGCTGAGATAGGGCAGTTGATACATTTGAGAGTATTGGATTTGAGTTCAAACCGAAGTTTGGTTAGTTTACCTCCAGAAATTGGGCAGTTGGTAAATTTGACAAACCTGGGTTTGTATGGTACCAATTTGAAGCGTTTGCCTAAAGAAATTGAACAGCTAAAAAAACTGGGGGGATTGAATTTGGTCGGGAATAGAATTGACAGTCTGCCCATTGGAATTACGAAGCTAAATAATTTGCAATACTTAAATTTACAAAATACTAATTTGCGTACGTTGCCACCAGAAATCGGCCAGTTAGTAAACTTGGAATATTTGGGTTTGCATGATAACAAATTACGCATTTTGCCGCCCGAAATCGGGCAATTGAAAAACCTGAATTGGATGGAATTAATGCGTAATCCTATTCCAATACCCGAACAGGAAAAAATCCTGCAACTGCTTCCTTGGTGTAAGATAGATTTCTGAAGTGTGGCCGGTGTCCTCACCCTGAAAATGAACCCCACTCCCGCCTGTCATGCAAAAATGTACAAATCAAACAGGCGGGCGAAAAAAGCCCGCTACCCCGAAGCCAAAAAAATGTACCTGGATTTAAAAGACAGGCCGTTTTATCACAGCAATTACTTAACGGCTTTCTTCAGTGACTTCATGGAATTGGAGAAGCAGGGTGTTAGCCACCCGGATATTGAGCGTATACGGGCGTTGCTGAAGGAAGAGGAACGATAGATGAGGGAGGCCGGAGAGGCGACACTGATTTGTCAAGATTTTGGAAAATGCCTGTCACGTTCTTTTTACGCCAGTTCAATATTATCAGCATTAAATAGATACAGATAAGATACCACTCACCTTAAAAAATAGCAGCCATGTCGTACCCAACGTACCCATCAACTTTCAATATCCAAACGCCATCGGAAAACGAATCTTTGCCAACCGGGAAACTTAGGGTATCCGGTGAAGCCTATTATCATAAAGGTCTGGGTGGTATTCATTTTCCAACATCTATTACAATTACGGTAACCGGAGAACCGCAGATTACATTATCTCCTCCTGCCGAAAAGACGTGGGCGCATACATTTGATATCAGCACCATAGGGGAGAAAACTATTACTGTTGATGTACAGTTCGGGCTTATAATATTTGATCATGACATACCCCCTGGCGCTAGTCTTGTAAGAAAAATAACCATGTACTCCCCAGACCTATTAATTCACCCCGATTCTATAAATATAGACCCACCAAGCGCTCCTTCATTCGAAAAAAAAATAGAAGGGACTTTTGATACAAAATTAAAGCCTGACGATATTAAAAGCGTTTCATGGGTCATAGAAAAAGTTAAGTATAATCCTAATCCATTTTTAAATAAAAAAATTGGGGCGGTTACCTGGAGTTATAATAATAATACATGGGAAGCAACTATCCCTATTTCTGAAGAATTAAAAAAAACTTTATCTATACAGATAATAGATAGATATGAAAATTTTTATTATAAAAGTATTAACCTTCAACTTGTCAATGAAAAACCAATTCTCACAATTACCGCCCCCGAAACACCATATAATAAAATTACCTGGCAAGACCAAGGAGTGGAATTCCAGGTAGCAGGAACAGCCCGGGACACAGCCGGCATACGCACAGTGCAATGGCAAAAGGATGAAGAAGAAGCCTGGGCGGATGCAGCAAATAGTACAGGGGATTGGTCGCAATGGCGGTTCACGGCGAAATTTGACAAGCCCGGGCTTCACAAAGTTTATGTCAGGGCAATTGATAATTTAGGATTGGCCAACGATACAACGACCCTTGAAGTTGACGTAGCAGTGCCCATCGAGGTGGATAATTTCGGATATGCCGATTATTTAAAAGATTTAATAGTTTTTGTAGGAAGACGTGTTAAGTCAATGGGTAGTAATAACATATCGCTAACGGACAATTACCACCAACCCTTCGATACTCTTCTGAATAATCCGCCCGGGGAGTATACAATCCAAAAAGTGTCGCAGGTACGGATTGCGATAGAAGTGCTGAGAAGTTACCTGTCAGGGTCGAACTTTTTTACCTATGCTCCAGCCTACTGTGAAAAGGCATACCACGCTTTGCTTTCCGGCTTCGGTACCTCCTACGCCGAAATCAGGCTGGCCCGCGCAGCTGACGAGCAGGCCCGGAAAAACCTGGCGAACCGGCTGGGCATCGACCTGACGGAACTGGACGAACTGTTTATTCCGCCGGGCGAAATTTCGGAAGTAAGGCTGCAAGACTTATTCGGGTTGGCCGACACCAATCAATCAACGGCTCCAACCGGCGATCCGCAAATCCTGACCTGGCAGTTGAACCAGCTGGAGGCGGAGTGGCTGCTGCAGGATAAACAGGAATACCAAATGTCCAGCATTCCGGTCCCTGCCATCGAACCGGATGTGATGGATAAGAATGATGTGAAAACGGATTTGTTGAATAATCCGGTGACTGCGATCCTGGAGGAACGGAAAAAATGGGTCAGTGAACAGCGGGCGGCTATCCAAACGGCCCGTGAAGCAAAAAACACACCTTTAGCCGGCTTCGACAATCTCATCGCATACTTGTATGGCAACAAGGTGGCGTGGCCGGCCATAGAGCAAGAATACCTCGATGGAAAAAACATCGAAGCGGATATTAAGCCACTTTACCTGGAGTTGGCTGAATTTCTGGCATTGTTGGGTATCCGGAACCTGGCCCAAGGAGGCGAAGTAATGGCGGTGGAATGGGATACGGTGTATGACATACTGGTGCAGGCAAAAAAGAAACAGCAATACAAACTATGGGCGCAGGAAGAAATTGAAAAAAAGGTGACGCTAAAACCGGAATTCTTCCGGCAACGGGATGCACAACCGGCACCGGCGCCCTGGCGATCCAGCTGGCGCAGCAGGAGAAACTGGGAAAAAAATCTGGAGGCCCGGATTAAACAAAGGGCATCTATAATCGAAGCGCACAAAAATACGATTGAGCGGGTTGAAGAAATTATCCTGCCACAATTGCGGGACGAATTGATTGCCAATATATGCAAAAGCCAGTATGCATACTTTGATCATCCGGAATTTGCCGCCGATTGGCTGTCCAAGCGCCTTTCCATCAGTTTCAGGCAAATTGGCAAATTGAGATTGACCCGCCTCGAGCAGGCGGTGGAAACGGTACAGGATATTCTTTTGTCTTTGAGGACCGGCCGCAGCAACGAGCCAATGCACCCTTTTGAAATGTATGTGGCTTCCCCCAAGCCGGATTGGGAACTCAACCTAAGCGATAAATACACCGAAAATGATTTTGATGAAGAATGGCAATGGATGGGCAGTTATGCAACCTGGCGGGGTGCTATGTACGCCTTCGCATACCCGGAAAATTATCTCCTTCCGACCCTGCGAAAACAGACAGAATGGACGAAAGCATTCAGGCAGATCGTCATCGAAACCAGGCAAAGTCCTGGCCTGACGGCAAGCAAGGCCGAAGAATTGGCAGCGAAGTACATAAAAGACCTGAAAGAATTGGATGGAATAGCATTTGATATCAAACTTACAAGCCAATTGTCAAAGGATGGTTTTAAAGAACTTGAGCAAAAATCCAAAGATCTACTTATTAACTATTTTGATTGGTATCAGCACAAACTGAAACCTGATACTCCTGTACACCTTAAGGAAGTCTTTTTCCATGTTCCGCTCCTTATTGCTTTAGCCTTACAAAAAAGCGGAAAATTCCTCGAGGCACTGGATTGGTTCCAAACCGTTTATGCTTATGATCTGCCTTGGGCCCCCGGCCTGAACGAGAATCCCCGCAAGATATATTATGGCCTGAAAGCGGAACAATTTGAACAGTCGCAGTTTCGCAGGACATATAGCTGGCTGACCGATGGCCTGGATATTTTCAGTATTGCAGACGACCGCGCAAATGCCTATACCCGGTTTACCCTGATATCCATCATAAAATGCTTCAACGCTTTTGCCGATTCGGAATTTACCAAAGACACCAATGAATCCGTCACGTATGCCCATCAACTGTATCAAACGGCCAATGATCTCCTGAAGGACCTGAAGTCATTCGCTCTTGTTGGCAGCATTTTCCCTGAAAACCCGGTTATATCAGCCCTGGAGTTCCACACGGAACTCAACCTGTATAAAATCCGGGAAGGACTGAACATCGCCGGTATGGAACGGATCGGAACCGAGCCCGTGGCAGCGGCGGCACTCATGGAGATGAACGGTACGTTGGCGCCTGCTACCAACTCTTATCTTACCAGACCAACCGCCTATCGGTATTCCACTTTGATAGAGCGGGCCAAGCAGTTGGTTTCCATCGCGCAACAAATAGAATCTGATTTTTTTGCAACCCTCGAAAAGAAAGATGCCGAAGCATATAATCTGCTGACAGCCAGGCAAGATACGCAACTTGCCAAAGAAACAGTTCAGGTGCAGGACCTGCGCATCCAGGAGGCGGATAGCAATATCAAGTTGATGCAGTTAGGGTTAAATAGTGCTGAAATACAATTCGACACTTATGAAAAGTGGATAACGGCCGGCCCCAATGAATATGAAAGAAAAATGTTGAAAAATTATGAACAGATAAAGTGGGTGAAGAATGCACAAGCTGCGGCAGAAGCCGTCGCAGAAATAGCGAATGCTGCGATCTCTGCTGAAACATGGAAGTCTGGCTTAGTTGGTGTGGTTGCTGGCGCTGAAGCGAAAAAACTTGCCTCACAAATTCGGATCAACGAATACGAAGGCGATTTGCAGAAACACACGTTTTATGCCAGCCTGGAGCGCAACAAACAAGAGTGGACATTGCAAAAAGACCTTGTCTCCAAGGAAAAAGAAAAAGCGACTGAGCAGATTTTACAGGCAAAAATAACCCGGCAAATTGCCGCAAAGGAACAGGCCATTTCCAAAATTCGGGTAGAGCAAACCGAAGCCATCGTGGAATTTCTGAACAATAAGTTCACCAATGTAGAGCTGTACGAATGGATGAGTGGCGTATTAAGTGACGTTTACTGTTATTTTCTCCAGCAGGCGACGGTGATGGCCCAGATGGCCTTTAGCCAACTGGCTTTTGAACGCCAGGAAACGCTGCCCAACTTCATTAGAAGTGATTATTGGCAGGCCCCGGAGGAGATGCAACATTTCGGGAATGGGGAGGAGAAGGATCGAAAAGGATTGACCGGCTCTGCCAGGCTTCTGCGCGACATCTACCAACTGGATCAATATGCCTTTGAAACCAACAAAAGGAAGTTGCAGTTGGAAGAGCAAATATCGGTTGCCAGGCTTGCCCCCTATGCGTTTCAGGTTTTCCGGGAATCGGGCGTGTTGCGGTTCAATACGCCGATGTCTCTGTTTGACCGGTACTTCCCCGGGCATTATTTGCGCTTGATAAAACGCATCCGGGTATCCATTGCCGGATTTATTCCGCCATATCCGGGTATTCATGCTACGCTGAAAGCCGCGGGCACTTCGCGGGTGGTCACGGGCGGTGAATTATTCCAACCCATAGAGATCCGGCGGACACCCGAAATGATTGCATTCACATCGACGACTAACGCTACAGGCTTATTTGAACTGGAAACCGAAAATGAGCTGTTGTTGCCCTTTGAAGGTATGGGAGTCGACGCCAGTTGGGAATTGCAATTGCCCAAAGCGGCCAATCCGTTTGATTTTAATAATCTGTCGGATGTCATCCTCACGATGGAATATACGGCACTCCAAAGTTCGGATTACCGGCGCCAGGTCATTCGCGAACTGGACCGGACATTCCAAGCCGAACGTGTGTACAGTTTCAAAAATGATTTTCCGGACAGTTGGACGCAACTACAGGAATACAAAAAAAAGGCCGGAGCAAAATCGGATGAAATTCCTGTCACGATTTCGATTGACAGCAACCATTTTCCTGTCCATTTGGAATATATTCAAATCGCGCATTTGGTGCTGTATGTTGCCAGGGCCGATCAGGAGACCTTCGAGATAGCCATAAATGATTTATGGCTGGACAAAGTGCATGCCACCCCTCAATCGGCTCAATCGGTGGAAGGTATCATCAGTACCCGAAGCGCAAGCGGGTTGAATTGGGTGTCGTTTATCGGAAAATCTCCTGTAGGCCAATGGACGTTTGTGATCAGCAATGGTGATAAGGTGAAAAACTATATCCAGAACAATCAACTGGAAGATATGCTTTTCCTGGTAAGCTATTCCGGCGATACGCCGGAGTGGCCGGAATAAACGAGAAATTGCGCTGCTCTTACTTGTCAGACCGCCCACTTTTCCGACCTTCACCGCGCACACTCATCGCACGCACCATGTCCGGAAAAATCCTCTGCCTCGAAGGCGAAAAAAACAACAGCCCGCACGGGAAACACTCCGTGCAAACCATGCTGGAATTTTTACAACAAACCCGCGGTATCGACTACGAACACCATCGCGTGGCCACCCGTGCGGAACTGGACCACCGGCTGGCGGAATTCGGCCGGCTCAAATCATATACACTGCTGTATCTGGCTTTCCCGGGCGCGCCGGGCCGCTTCAGCATATCCGCGCGGGAGGAAGTCACGCTGGAAGAACTCGCCGAAATCGCCAAGGGGCACTGGGACAAACGTATCCTCCATCTCGGCTGTGGCAAAACATTAAAAGTAACCCCCAAACAACTGGAGGCCCTCCGACGCAGCACCGGCGTAAGCCTGCTCAGTGGCTACGCCGGTACAACGGACTATTTTCCCATGTCCATTTTAGAACTGTCTTATTTTGGGTTGCTCGACACCTACCGCACCCCCGCAGCTATTGCCAAACACCTCGGCGAGCAACAGCGGTATTGGATAAAAACGCTGGGTTTTAAGTTGATTTGAACTTACTTATCGACAGGACCCGCACAGTCGATCGTCGTATAAATAACGCTGGTGCTAATGTCGTCTTCCAGTCGAGTCACGACCACCCGGTAGGTTTTGCCGCAGACGCAAGGCGTAGTGGCGCCTTCAAATTGTACGACGCCCCGTTCCAACCATTGTACCCGGTAGGCTTCAGTATCGTAAAAGTTCAGGTCCGGGTTGTTCGGATTATATACGGTCAGCGCTTCGCCTTCGCGATAGCAGGGCGCGGCGAGAATGGCGACTTTGGGTGCGATCACCCGGGGCGACGGATCGTCGGCAGGCGTCATAAACATGTCGTAACAAGCCGGAGTCGTCAGCAAGAATGCGCCGAAGAACAGGTAAATGAGGGGAGCGAGTACATATTTGGAGGCTTTCATAATTGAAGCAGTTTTGGTGAAACAGACGGTTCATATCTCCATGGACAAAGAAGCCGGAAAAAAAGGGCGAACACAGTGACTGGAGCGGCCGGCGGGGATGATGTTCGTCAGTGTGGAGTGGCCGGCTGTTGGTCGCCGATGCCGTCCGGATTACGGACGCGCGCGTCATAATCATATCCGGATATGAGCGCGATCAGGGGCATAACTAACGGCCATCATGAGCGACTGAACGCAGGTCATTTGAATGCCTGTTTGAAGAGGTGAGATTTGGATCAAAATCTGAAAATCATGAAAAACGCAATTTTGTATCTTGTTATGGCTGCCGGAAGTATAAGTCTGTCGGCCCAAATAGCCGGTGAGGTGGATATTTCTTTTGGTAAACAAGGTATAGCTTTGTTTGACGGCCATCAAACAGGAAGTGCAGTCGGGCAGGCCGTTAAACTTTTGCCGGACGGCAGTATTCAATTGGGAGGTACTGCGCAGGGGCAGTTCAGCACAGGCGTCGCACTTACCCGTTTCCAACCGGATGGGCGGCTGGATCATACTTGGGCGGAAGCGGGAAAGTTGATCTTAATGGATGAATCCGGCTTCGGGGATATGGGGATACAGTGTGACGGTAAAATATTGGTTATCGGTCAGAACGGCATTTCCATCCGCCGGTTTCTTCCCGATGGTACGCCGGATCATTCTTTTGGGATTAATGGAAAACTGGATATTGACGATGCGCGCCTGCACGGTACGGAACCCATGCATATCGAATTGTTGCCCGATGGGAAAATTCTGGTGGGGGGCGAGCAGTCCGACCCGGATCATAATATGTTTTTACTTCAATTAATGCCGGATGGAAACTTTGATCCGGGTTTCGGCGATTTCGGATTGGTGTCGATGGATATAGCGTATTACGACGATATGTCTACCTTTTTGGTGCAGCCGGATGGTAAAATTGTGGCAACCGGCGGAGCCGGCGATTCAGATGCTTATGATGTATGGATCGCGCGCTTCTTACCCGATGGCACAGCAGACAATACTTTTGGTAGTGCAGGGTATGTCATAAAAAGTTTTGGCGATGACGACTTTGAATACATTGCCGCCCTGGTACAGCAGCCGGATGGCAGGCTGGTAGCAGGCGGATTTTCGGGGGAACAGGCTTTGCTGGCGCGTTTTGAGCCGGACGGCGCCCTCGACACCACTTTTGGTAATAACGGCCTCAGCCAGATACTGGTTGATTTCCCCGACGACTATGTCGGCGCCCTGGCCCTGCGTCCCGACGGCCGTATCGTCGTGTTGAGTAGTTATGATCAGCAAGTAGCGGGGTGGGCTTTGTCGCAGGTAATGACGGACGGCACGCTGGATACGACTTTTGCCGCCGGCGGTTATTTTCTGAACATGCTTGTGGCGGACTACGTTATCCCGGTGAGTATTGTATTGACCGGGGCGGGTGATATCATAACGCTGGTTATCACAGAGTCCATCAACTGGACAAACTATACCGTCGAGACAATCAGCGTTCTGGGAAAACTTGAAGCATCCGGTATTGTGGATAATTCTTTTATAATCCCGGGGATAGACTATGAACTGACGTATCCGAATGGCGACGATGTCTTTGATAAATTTGCCGTTCAGCCGGACGGCAAGATAGTGGGAAAACGTTTTGGCGGAGCAACCGAGCAACTGGTGCGCATGCTGGTGCGACGTGAAAGTCGCTCAACATACTGTCGAACGTTCCGTCAGGAAGATTACACTGAACTAACGGATTAGATTCGACCTCGTTTACTGCAATGAGTTTCCTACCGCAGCCCCGACTAAAGTACGGGGTAAACTGTGCGTTGCCGGTAACGGCGGGGTGCGAAGCCTGCGAGACAAGAAGCCTCCTTCCCGAAAACGGTTTTTTTTTTTTTTAGCCGTGCCAGGGAGATAAACCCAAAGCGTGAGTGGCGGGTAAAGCTGCTAATCCCAAGCGGTGGAGGGAAAGGAATGGATAATATGCGCAATGAAAGTGAATCGTCGCAAGCCTCGTTACATTGGATCAGCGGGAGGGATGAACGTTTACCGCTGTAGATAAAGAATCAAGGGGTACAGATGTCACCGTCGGCTGGGCATGACACGCAGTTGTTATCCGATGTCGTGTCGGATGGAAAATTCCCCCGGGGTATGAGACGGGCGCTACGTTATCCGGTATGTTAAGTGAAACACGGTAAACCCACCGTGGCTTCCCGGTGCAGACTCACTGGGATAGGGCTTGGGTAACTTCACCCGATGGCGCGGTGGGCAAAGGATGACGGAGAAAGCGAAAGGCGCGCTGTAATGGCGCGTATAGGCGTTGCGATAG
>CAUJEY010000270.1 GCA_963169325.1 Bacteroidota bacterium | reverse complement strand
AAGAAGAAATGCTGCACCGCTTGCTGGACAAATCCCAAGCGGCGGATTTTTTCTTGGGTGCTATGAAGGTTGCAATCCCTTTATTGTTTATGGCTTCGTTGTACAAACTCATATGCATGTTTGACTTCCCAAAAACGATAGTAGTTCTTTTCAACGGATCGGCGACCGAACAATCGTTCACTTTTGACGACGAACAGAAGACGCTGAAACCCGCTGAAATATGGACAATCGAGTGCCGGGACGGAAACCACCAATTACTCAATCCCCAAACGAACTTGGTTGAGCAAATGGATTTGGAGCCCGGTTTTCATGCGTTTTCGATTGGGAATGAACGGCAATTGAAAGTCTCTGAAATCGAATACAAATCGGCTGACGAATTGACGGAGGGTGAAAAAATCGAGTTAAAGGTATTTGGAGGGCTCCTGTTTGGACGACCTAAATTCCCAGTTCGGGTCTCCGGGCACTATTCCGTTTTGCACGAAATGCACAATCATATTTACCAGCCTGATGAAAGACCAAGTAAATCTGTTTCCCACCAAAAAGGCACGCAACACAAATACTTCCAATTGGAAATTTCAGAAAAATAGTCATGGCCAACAACAAAGCATATTACCTCAAGCTTGAAAGCCCCGATCCTGCGCGAAAAACAAACCCTTTTGAGCCAGTCATGTACCGCTCCCGGAATCCTGTTGGGTTTCAGATGCACAACGACGAATGCATTTTTGGTATCGCGTGGGGTTTCGACGCAGAGGAACTCCTGCCTATGCGCCAAAATTATTGGATTATTGCTGCCGGAGAGGGCGGCCCCGACAGCATATTCCGATTGGACTGCGACAACGCAGCAAGTTCGGATTGGGGCAATCAACGAGATTGCCGTTACGGATTTGACAAAATTCTATTGACGCTTCGTCCGGGTGTCAATCTGGCACCCTTGCTGCAAAAGCGAAATTTGTCTTTTGAAGCACTTCCAAATGGCGTGTTTGCGGTGTACTTGCACGGCAGTTATCTGAATTATTCGGAAGCCTATCGCGGTTTTATTAACAAACCGGAGTGTTTGATGCAGGATGTCATCGTCAATGGTCACAGTTGTCTGTTGGGGCATTATGTGGAATTTATGTATAGACACTGTCCATTCCAAACGATTTTTCCAGATTTTGCAGAGTATTTGATTCGGGTACTGTTCTATTTCTCGAAACAAATGGATTTTTATTGGCGTGGGCGTTGTGTGAACAGGTTGGTACACACGAAAGAGGGCTGCTTATCGTATTGCGCTGACTATTGGGACAACTGTGTTGACCCCGCATTTTTTCAAACCTTTCGCAGCGGCGATAATGTTTGGGTGAACGAAGCGGAGGTTTTGACCTACGCGCAACAACAACGATTCAATATCAAATCAATCAAACCCGAATTTGATTTTGACGGGTTCGAAGGAGCAATCGAAAGCATCCGCCCGAAAATGGGGGCGCAAATCACCGATCATTTTATCGTGCTGATAAACATCTATCGCTATCGAGATGATTGGGACGCGGTTGCGGACTTGACAGCGTTACTTTCCGAAGTCAAAAAATCCAAATTTGAGCCGGATTATGTAGAAAAATATCTTGAAATGATGATAGAGGCGGAAATGGGCATGGTATCACCGGCACATCAGCGCCGCCGAAACCTTTCAATTCGTGGATCACGAAATACAAGGACGGCTTTGGCGCTGGGCTCAACGCCGGCACAGCCACCGAAAGAACGCCACTTGGATTAAAAACCGTTACTTCAGAAACAATGGAAAAGCCAATTGGGTATTCTTCGCCAAAGATGAAGACGGCAATACGGTAGACTTGTTCCGGGCAGCATCCATAAAGATCGAGCGGCACGTGAAAATCCGCGCCGATGCCAATCCTTATGATCCGGAACACGAACTATACTTTGAACGTCGGCAATCCGAAATCATGTACAGAAAACTTGCCGGTAGAAAATTGTTGAAGTACCTTTATACGCGACAAGCGGGCAAGTGCGCGCTTTGCGGCCAACCCATTACACCGGCTACCGGATGGAGTAGTCACCACCTGACACCGATATGCATGGGCAGCCATAACACGGATGAAAATCTGGTGTCGCTGCTACCCGACTGTCATTACAAGTACATAACGAAAACCTGCATATCCCTGCACCGCTGTGCTGCCCAAGTGGAACTCCGGCCGCCGGAGCCGGATGAGGTGAAAGTCTCATGTCCGTTTCTTTAAGGGGTGTGGGAGCGGCTCCCGCGCCTACTCGACTCAACCCCACCCATCCCGCCCGCTAAGTCAACCACTTGGCAGGACTGACAAAGTGCTTTCATTCAGTAAAAATATTTTCGCAGCCTCGATCATCTCTGCTTTTTTAGTAAAAACTTTTCTTATGCCCGAATCGGCCCTCCAACGCATCCACGAAAACATCGAAAAATACCACCGGGGGGAAGATGCACGTTACCTGGATCTGGGCGACTGCGGTATGACCGAAGTGCCGGAAGAGATTGGTACATGCGTGTGGGTAGAGCATTTGAGGTTGATTAGGAACAATCAACTGGCCGACCTTTCGCCGTTGACCGGCTTGACCAATTTGAAAAAACTATATTGCTACTACACGCAGGTTTCCGATCTCTCTCCGCTGGCGAGCTTGACTAATCTACAAGAACTTATATTCGAAAGTGAACAAGTTTCCGACCTTTTTCCGCTTGCAGGCCTCACTAATCTACAAGAACTCGTCTTCGAAGGCAAGCAGATTTCCGACCTTACACCGTTGGCCGGCTTGACCAATTTGAAAAAACTATATTGCCATTACACACAAGTTTTCGACCTCTCCCCAGTAGCGTATCTGACTAATCTGCAACACTTTAATTGCTGCCACACGCAAGTTTCCGACCTCTCGTCGTTGGCGGACTTGACCAATCTGAAAGAACTTTACTGCGGCAGAACACAGGTCATTGACCTTTCTCCATTGGCGCGATTAACCAATTTGAGTATACTGGATTGCTCAGACACACCGGTTGCCGACATTTCGCCGCTGGCGGGATTAATTAATTTGAAAACATTTAGATGTTCCTCTACGCAGGTCGCTGATCTTTTGCCCCTGGCACGCTTGACTACACTGGATCTACTTGACTGCTCCCACCAGCAGATATCTGACCTTTCGCCGCTGGCAGGCCTGCACCATTTGAAAGAACTACGCTGTTCTTATTTGCAGATATCCGACCTTTCGCCGCTGGCCGGCCTGACTAATTTGACATTACTTGACTGCTCCAAGACTCAGGCTGCTGATCTTTCGCCGTTGGCGAGTCTCACCAATTTGAAAAAACTGGACTGCTCCGACACACAGGTTGCTGACCTTTCGCCACTGGCACGCTTGACTAAACTGGATTTACTGGACTGCTCCGACACGCAGGTTGCTGACCTTTCACCGGTTTTGCATTTGATTAAAAAGGGAATTCCGATATTTTGGGAAAGAGATGATGACTGTCCTGCGATTTACATCGAAAACTGCCCCCTAATGATCCCTCCAATCGAAATTGCTCTGGAATCCCTCCAAACTGTCCGCGACTACTTTGAGAAACTCGACACGAAGGCAAAAAATACACCGAAATCAAAACCCTCTTCCTCACCAAAGCCTCGGCGGGTAAAACCTCGCTAGTAATGCGACTTCGACAGCAGTTGTTGTTTAGCCGGCCAAACTACCAATTTAATCATGATTGAATCCAAAATAGACGAAATACTGGCTTATTTGCTACACAATTCTCTAGATTATAAGAAAAACTTCAAGGAGTCACTTTCTAAAATCGACGCAATTCCAATCGAAAAAGTTCCCCGTGCTAAAAAGCGGGATTCAATTTCAACATCCCCCTACAATCGGGATTATCGCCAAATAGCGACCCTTTTCATGTCCTTTTTATTTCGTCAATTTCCAGAATTGGAATCTCTTCACTGGAAAAATTATTTTGAATACGATGACTCTTTTGGTTATGATATTTATTCCGAAACAGTCACTGTAAATGAGCGGATTCATATTAAATACCGAATGAATTTCTATGGAGCGGACCAAGAGTTCGACAGCATACTAAATGATATAAAAATTGACTGGTCTTCTTACACAGAAGACTTTGAAGCACATTGGAAGTCATTAAATGCAGCCGGAATGACTCAAATGGACGAGGATATTCAAAAAAAATATGGCGACTACCGGACCTATTTTAACTATTTACAGGGCTGCGTCACCAAAGCGTACCTTAAGGAGCATCATTTGGAAGAACCCATCAGGGCTGTTCTTATCTTATGTAATCTCCAGCTGGAACTTGCCCGTTCCTGGTATGTGGGAACTAATGGACTTTTGTATGAAAGTTTCAGTCCTGGAGTAGAAATTGACCTTTTGGAAAAGTATATTCCCTATGCCGTTTCAGCGACCCGGGAAGGAGTTCAGTTTTCAATGCGTTCCTGATCATCTAAATAATGCCGAGATTTTCTTCCCGGAGAATGAAAGTCGTAGTACAACTCAGGCATTTAATCTAAGGATAATAGTGTGCTAGCTCTACGCGGCTGCCCACCACCCGCTAAACGCGGCGGTATGGCAGTCACGCCCCCGTTAGCCCAAAGTTGTAACAAATCCAGGATTTTAGGAAACTCTTGCATGGAGATCTATCCCATAGGATTTGAACTCGGACTCACACCGTAAACGGATCAAACCCCCACCCCGAAAAATCTCCGCCCCTCCCCACCGCGTACAACGTTCCATTCCAAGCCACATCTGGCTTCTTCCCCGGATCACAATCCAGGTGAACGAACGTATCATAAATCCCAAACCGGTTAAACCCAACACTCCGCGCCGCCCGCACGATCCTGATCTTCTGCTCCAGCGTCCGCGCAGCGATATCCGCTGCCCAGCCCCGTGTGTGCGCGGAATCCGGCACGCCACCCACGGCGGCATTGTGCCCGGGAGTCCGGTAACCGGAATTGACCCGAAATGGAATGCCGGCCTGCTCCCGGGCGGCATCGAGCATTTCCAGAAACTTGAGTTTCATGTAAACACCACTCCCAGGCTGATCCGAGGAGTCAAATTCCCGGATATCAAAGTGGCTCATAATGATGGGTGATTGCTCGTAGTTGAGTTCCGAGCCGGCCACGGTATGCGGTGGTTCGGTGGTGCCGCCTTCGTCGTCCCACTGCCCAGTAGGGCCGATGCCATCTCGAAAATAACGCCGGTACAGCCACCAGGTCAGACCAGAGAGGCCAAGGAAAAGCGATGTGGCCAGGAGCGTGTACTTGGCTTTGGGTGTCATCAATGCAGGGTTTTGAGGCGATAATAAAAAATGGCGATCAAGCCAAAAAGCAAGGCCAGGGCCGTCCAGACCCAAATCGCGTCGTCGCTGCTTTTGAACATCCCGGAGAAACGCCGCTGCCAGAGTTCGACCTGGTAGTTGGAATCTACAGATGGCGTGGCGAGTGTTTCACCGGCCGGCAAGGGAGGGAAAAAGGTATTCATCCGGTTGGTCCAACTGGCCGTGTATTGTGAGTTGCCGAGTGATTGCAGGTAGGAAAGCCAGGCGTTACGATAGGCGTTGTACAGCCCGGTTTTGTCTTTGGCGGTTTCGACGTTTACAGCCGCCAGCGTTTTGCTTCCCATAATGCCGTCCAGCGCCAGGGTGTAACCGCGTTGGTTCAGGGTCAGTTGCAGGGTTTTTGCAGCGGCAGAAGGGTTGCCGTAAAAGGCGTTGAACACCAGTTCGGCGAAATTCTGGTCGTAGATTTCCCATATCCGCCAGCGGTTTCCCCACCAGTCCATAAAAGCCCAGGCTTGCGCTTGGGTGAGGTTTCTTATTGTTTCAGGGCCTGGACACTGCTGGCCGGAATGCTCCTGCCAGGCGTTGGGCGTGATGCCGTATTTGGTGCCGGCATTAACGCCGCAACGATTGAAGTTGCCGCTGTCGGCGGACTGGTTTTGATACCCGCCCTCGGCATTGAGGATTTTTTCGAAATACGACTGGGTGAGATGTGACATGAGGCGGTTTTTGGGAAAAAGTTGCGGGGGAAGGACTCGAACCTCCGACCTCCAGATCATGAGTCTGGCACGCTGACCAACTGCGCTACCCCGCTATAGGATGGATTAAAAAGCGGGCGGGCAGCCGATTTAAAATCCTCGCCCGCCGCTTCATTTTCAAAACCTTTACCGTTTCCCATTCCGAATCATCGCCAGCGTTTCCTTAAAAACCTGCGCATACGTTTTAGTTCCCTCGTACCCCTCCCAGCGCTGCGCCGTCTGCTGGTGCGCCCACTTCAAATACTCCCGGCTATGCGCCTTTTCCTGCCGGATACACTTGGTGGCAAAAATCTGGTACAGCCGCTTTTGCTTTTCGGTGGAGCAAGCGCCGTTGCGGTAACACTCGATGTAGAGTGTCTTGCTTACCCGCTTGCAGGATTGCCCGAAGGGGTGGCGGTAAAACTCGGTCATGGCGACCTTGCTCAACAACACCGAGGATGCTCCTTTACCCGGTTTTTCAGCCTTGGTGAGCCGACCGCTTTCGGGGCAGACGGTGTAGTAGCGGATGTCGGCAAACAAGTCTATCCAATCGTACACTTTCACTTTGAGTAGGACTTTGTTTTCGTTTTTCAGGTAGTACACGCCGATGATTTTGTCCTTGGATTCGCCGTCGTGCCAGCGCAGGCGCATGCCTTCCAGGAAGGTCATCAGGGCTGGCGACTTGGCCTTTTCGCGGGCGAATTCGCATTGGGAAGTGGGCTTCTTCGCTTTGACCGCGCGGTATTTCGTCTCGTCGTCTGCCGGTTGGGGCTGCGCGGCGGCTTCGGGCGTTTCGTCGCCGGCGACATCGAAAGTCACCGTGCCGTCCTTCCGGGTTTCGATGCCGGCTTTGCCTTCTACCTCAAAGTGCTGGTCCACGGCTTTGCCCTCGATAACGGTCATCGGGGTGCCATCGGGATGGGCCAGAATTTTATCGCCTTTGGCCGGATCGGCGACGGTAGGCGTGGCGATTTCCACTTTTTCAGTGGGCGTCACCAGGATGGCCTCGTTTTCGTCGCAGTCGGTGCGGCGGGCGACTTCGGCTTTTTTGACCAGGTTTTTGGGCAGCCGCATTTTGTAGGGCGCTACCGGGGTTTCTTTGCCGGTGGCTGGCGAAGCCGAGGCTGTTTTGGCAATGGCCGAGGGCTGCAACATCGCGGTTTTTTTATTGCTGGCGTCGTCGGTGTAGCGCACCAGGTGGCCACCGCCTTTTCGGGCTTTGAGGCTGGCGATGACACCTATTATAATATGGCCTTTGATGGTGGCTTCCACCGCATCACCGATTTGGAGCAGCCGGCCGTTTTTATCCAGGCCA
Source organism: Bacteroidota bacterium (assembly GCA_963169325.1). GTDB lineage: Bacteria > Bacteroidota > Bacteroidia > Chitinophagales > Saprospiraceae > M3007. Next base: position 52,196 of record CAUJEY010000270.1, on the reverse strand, counting down.
TATTGGACAGTTCCATCTGCATCGGCGCCGACCAGGTACTGTGTGCCGTCGATGGTGACGGTTTCAGAGTAGGCCTCGGCTTGTTTTTTAGCGCGTTTTTCTTTTGTCTTCGGGCCGCGTTTCATGGGTGCTACTGGTTCGGCGGCAGATGGCACAACGGGTTGTTCGCCAGCCAATTCGCCTTTGGCCAGTTCGTACAGGTCTTTGTCATTTTCAGCAAACACCTCGTACAATTCCGGATCGAAATTATCGCTGTCGGCTTTCAGGGATTCAATTTCCCGGCGCAGATCAGGATTGAATTTAGCAATTTGCGCGTCGGTCAGTTGGGCTATTTTATACATGGTCAGGCTGCTTTTTGAGATTTGAGTTTAAGGATTCGGATACGTGCGGCTTGCGCCTTGGCTTTGGCTTGGGCGAGTCGCAGGCGCTTCGAGTTATCCACCACCGGTGGCGCTTCGATAACACCAGCTTCCGTTTTGAAATAGCCCGGCAGGTTCGGGAGTGGCGCGCCGACGCGTTTACCATCTAATTTCCAGGTGGCTAATTTTTGCCCGTCACCCAGTTCGATCGGGCCGTCGAACTGATATGTTTTGCCGTTGCTGTGCCGGTAGGATTGCCCTTCGACAAAGCCGTTCCAATCCGTATGCTCTATGGGGGTCAGGCTCTTTTCGCTTACGTTGTCCGGATCGGCCCATTGGTAGGCTTGGGCTAAGTAAATCCAGTGCCGGACCACGATATCGAAATTGCCCTCGTCCAGGATTTGCACAGGCGTGTCTTTGTAATGGGCCATATCGCCCTTTTTGAATTTGGGATCGGGCGCCTCAATTTTTCGGTCGTATAAATCGGCGAGGTAGGAATTCGACACATTGCGGGTCGTTTTGTATTTGCCCTTGCCGGGACCAAAATCGTGCGGGACAACGAACGGCGTGTTGCGCACCAGCCATTCCATGACCGGCAGCGCCTTGTTCCAGGCAGCGAGGGTGTACTGGCTTTTTTGGTCAAAACCGACGCCGATCAACTGCTCGGTGGTCGTTTCCGACACCTCTTTCTTCTTGGGCGCCTCGAAGTAGTCAGGATCGGCATTGTGCAGCGCCTCGCCCAGCGTCACCGGTTTCCAATGAAAATCCAATTCCACCCGGCCGTTTTCGGTGATCTCCTGCCGGCCAATAAATCCGGATTCGGACATTTGACTGTCGCCGTTGAGAATGACATAGCCGAAAAACTGGTCTTCGCTGCCGTCGTATTCCAAGATAAACCAATCGCTTTGGCCGTAGAAATAGTGGGCGTACACGGTTTGCTCTATCAATGGCTTTTTCGATTGCGAGCGGAACTTCGGAATGGCGGCCAGCATCTTTTCCACGTCACTTACGATGGCCTCGCGCTCCTCGTTGAATCCACTGACTACCCGCTGCTGGTGCAGGGGCATGAATTTTTTGGCCAGGGGGTAGTTGTTGAAGGAAAATAACTTTGGCCGGTCAGTTGGTTTAGGCGTTGCAGGTTTAGCAGCCAACGTTCGCGCCGGCTCGGGCAAATCCATTTTGGCTTGCGCCGGCTCTTGTTTGACCGGCTCCGGTTTTGCCACTTGCATGGTCCCGTTCAAAAAACCTTTCCGGGTCAATAGGCTGTAAATGGCCGCGTCGAGGTTTTCGGCGGTTTCATGCGGCACGGTGAAATTAGCCGAGGCGTTTTTAACCAAGTAGTAGGAAGTCACCAAACGCAACGGTTCGCCGGTCTGGTCGATAATCTGCTCCTGCCGGGCGATGGGCACCTCGTCCAGTCGGGCGATTTGCGGCGGAGTCAGGTTTTGGAGTTGGTAGGTCATGGCGGTTATGGGGCGGTTTCGAGGTTGAGTTGTTCGAGGATGATCAGCATTTGTTCCATCTCGGAGGGCTCGCGGTCGGGAATGGGCTGATCGAGGTTCAAAAAGCCGGCGAATTGTTGCGCTTCGGCTAAGTAGGTCATCTGGTATTTGTCGGCCAGGATGTCCAGGAAGGCTTGCAGTTCGTCGCGGTGGACGTAGCCGGCCAGCAAATTGGGCGGGTAACTGACGAAGGCCTTGGGCAGGCCCCGGTTGCGGTCGTAGGTATCCTGGAACAGCAAATTGACCAGGTCTTTGTCGCCGTAATAGGGTTTGAAGGCCGTGGTTTTCGGCATGGTCACCCGGTACATTTCCTCGCGGGTGCGCACGAACGCGATGGCATTGTTCAGCGCCGTTCCTTCGACGTAGCGGTACTGCTGGTAGCCCGGGCGGGTTTGTGCCAGTTCTTCGGCCAACGCACGCACGGAGCGGCGGGTTTTGGGTTCCGATTTCTGCTCCCGGCCCTTGTGATCTACCTCCTTTTGTACCAGAATGCCCGAGCGGATACCACCATCGAAGGTGCTGTACTTGATCAGTTTGCCGCCGGCGCCCTGCAAAAACACGTTTTTGGCCGACAACAGCATATTGCCCGTGGCGATAAACTGCTCCTCGCGTTTGTTGCCGGCGCTGTCGTGGCGGTTCCAGTTGTACAGCAAATCCTGCAAAAACACCTCCTGGTTGTGGGTGCTCATGCCCATCGCCGTGAACACTTCCGGGCTATTGAACTTGAGCGTCCAGTTGCGCTCCGGACCGTAGATGGCGGCGGTGATCCGCACATTGGCCGGGTTGAAGCGCGTGGGATCGCCCACGGGTTTCAGAAAATACAAACCAGTCACCACGCCATTCAACTCCCGAGCCGTGCCGGCCTGCTCGATGCGAAACTGGAAAGGCCGGCCTACTTTGAAAAAGTCGATGATGCGCAGGCCGTTGTTGGTTTCAGCCGTGAGTTTATTTTCCTCAGCGGCCATTTTTTCTTTCAATTCGGTGAGCACCTTATTTGCCTTCTCCAGCCCTTTTTCGAATTTTTCCACGTCTTTGGACTTGCCGGAGGCGCGCAGGGTTTCCAGTTCGCGGATTTCATCTTCGACTTTGCTCAGTTTGCCGTTGCGCTCGGCGGATTTGGAAGCGCGCAATTCCTGCCGCCCGGCCTCGTATTCTTTTCGGAAGCGTTTTTGAAATTCCTCCAGCGAAACACCTTGCAGCGTTTTTTCCATGATTGCCTGCACTTCGCTCCATTTCATCGGGCGTTTCAACACGCGGGTCTGCACTTGTTCCAAAACCGCTGGCTGACCAAACGGCGTGGGCCGCCCGCTGCCTTCTTCCAGCAGAAATTGCTCCTCGGTTTCGGCTTCCAGGGGCAGGTATTCCACTTCCAGGTCGTATTCGCCGCGCTGCTTGAGGTCTTCGACGTATTCGTTGTAGCGGGCCAGCACCTCGGCGTAAGCCCGTTCCTGTTCCTCCACGGTGAGCAGCGCGATGCGGCGACTGAACATTTCGGCGAGATCCGAGCGGGCATAAGAGGAGTTGTTGTCGTCTTCGCCGCTGTCTAACCGGAGTGCGGCAGCGATCATGTAGTTTTCACCCAGGAAACCCTGCACCACCCGGTCGCCGTATTTGTTGAAAAAATCGGGCGATTCCAGTTGGGCATCGCTGGATTTCTGGCTGCCGGTCGTATTCGCATCGAGGCTTTTCAACTTGCGTTTCAGCACCATCAAAATGCGCTTTTCCGCCGGAATAGACGAGGACACGTACAGATATTCCGGCAAATTCACCTGGCCGGTGCGGTTGATGCGCCCGCGTTTTTGCACCTCGGTGTTGATGTCCAGTTCCGGCTGGTGGATGATCATGGCGCGCTGGCGCTGGTCGCGGAATTTGCCGCTAGCATGGGCCGATACGCCGGTGCTGGCGCTTTGGTTGATGAGCAGCACGTCCGCGTCGCCGGAATTGAAATCGGCAAAAAACTGCTTCACGTTGGCCTTGAAGGAGCGGTACACCAGCGTGCCGCCTTCGTCTTTGATCTGAAACGAGCGGCCCGTGCATTCGCGCACCCGGTAAAAGTCGTGTCCGGCGCCGCCCACGTCCTTTGGCTTGCGGGTCTTTTCAATGGTATTGATGAGCGTGTCGATGGGCGACAGGCTGATGCCGGCCGAGGCGCTTTTGATTTTGTCGCGCAGATTTTCCAGCATCGAGGCGCTCAGCGGGTCGAGGTCGGCGGGCGATAGGGTGTAGTGTTTGATCTCGCTGGTTTCGGTGGCCACGGTGTATTTCAGGGCGTTTTCCAGCGAGCGGTTGAGCACCATCGCGAAGTCCAGGTTATCCACCTCGTCGCCGTTGGTGTAGCCAAACTCGTCCATGAAGGAGGCCATCGTATTGGCAAAGGCAATGACGACTTTTTTGTTTTCGCCCAGCAGTCGGATGGCCTCCCGCGCCACCTGCCGTGCCTTGATGCTGAACAACAGTTGGCGGATGACATTGTGGGTTTTGTTGAAAAACGGCGAGTTGGACACCCCACCTTTTTCGGTGCCCTTGCGCTTTTCGGCCTTTTCGCCGCCGCTGGACAGGGCCTTGCTCATCGTCTCCAAATACGGCTCGATGACCTCCTGTTCAAACTCAATGATATCGTTCACCAGGCCGATGACGGTGTTGTAAATGACCCGGTGCTCTTCGTAATCGTCGGGCAGGAAATTATACTCCACCCGGATGCCCTCGAAACTGCGCTGACGGCGCAACATTTGTCCCGAGGCGACCAGCTCGCCGGCGACGATCTCCTGCAAGGCCACGCCGCCGCGGGCGAACACCTCTTCCAGTTCGGTCGCCTTGATGTTGGCGTGACTGATGGCCGTCTTTTTGGCGTACACGGGCATGTTGTCCGGTCGTTTGGCGAAGGTGGCCGACAGGTAGCAGCAACCCTGAGCATTGGCCAAAAGCCGCTCGCGGATGAAATACCCGGTGGTGCTTTCGCCGCCCGAGGCGTTGTGGGCTTCGTCCAGGATCACCACGGCGCCGTGCGAAAGTGCGGCGATGTATTCGGTTTTGAAATTGGAAGCCGAAGGTTCGGACTTGGTCTTTTTGCCCAACTGTTTTTGGCTTTCCCAGTCGGAGGACAACTGCGAATAGGTCAGCATAGCGAAGTCGTAGCCGGGCGGCAGGGCGTCTTTGTCGGCGACCAGGTCGCGTAGTTCGCCCATGCTTTTGGGCAGGAACTTCCGGTCGCGCCGCCACTCGTGGACCTTGACGATGGTTTCGCTGTCCAGGGAAATTTGCAGGGTGGCGTTGCTGTCGCTGTTGAGGATGAGCGGCACGAGGTCCACGCTGCCGATGTCGAACAGGTCGCGGTAGATGTCGGAAAAGAGGGTGGCTTTTTCGGTGATGAAGATGGAGGGTAGCCCGTTTTTGGCGCCATACCGGATGATGGCCGCCGCGATGCGGCCCTTGCCGATGCCGGTTTGGTCGCCGATAATCATGCCGTCACCGCGTTCGATATTCCAGATGGCCAGGGCGATGGCGTCCACCTGCTCGGCGGAAAAGAACTCGAATACGTTGGATTTGAGCGGATAATGCAGTTTTTGAGCCACATACAAGTCGGGACTGCCGATTTCCTGCCGCAGGCGCAGAAGGGCTTGCCGGGTTTGGAAGGCCATGCTGCCAGGTAGGGAGACTTCGAGGGAATTGGCGCGGGAGATGGGCCGGTAGGCGGAGAGGCCGGGGGAGAGGTTGAGGGCTTGGGGTTCCTGGGTTTTTTCGGGGGTGGTCATGGAGGTGACTTGGGTTTTTGTTGCAAATATGGCGATTGTTTAAGAGAATTTGCAAGGAAATGCGGGGAATTATTTTTTGGAGCCCATCACTGTTTCAAAGGTTCTTTTTTTAATTTGAAGAATCTGCGCCAAAATTTATCCAAAATTCGGGTAGTATTTTCGCCCAATGAAAATTTTGCTCATTGAAGACGAGCCTGACCTTGCTGCCACCGTCCGTGATTTTTTGCGGGGTGAAGGTTATCTTGTTGAACACGCCGCCGATTTCCCGACCGCAGATGAAAAAGCCAGCGTGTATGAATACGACTGCTTAATCGTGGACATCAACTTGCCAGGCGGGGGGTCGGGTATAGACGTGATTCGCAACCTGAAAAAAAAACGCCCTTGGGCAGCTGTAATTATTGTCAGCGCGCGAAACGCCTTCAACGACCGCATCGTCGGATTGGATTTGGGCGCAGACGACTATCTGACCAAGCCTTTCTACTTGCCAGAACTCAATGCAAGGATCAAAGCCCTGCTCCGCCGCCGGCATTTCGGCGGCAACAATGACATCATTTTTAATGAAATACGGGTCAATCCGAATGAACGCAACGTGTCTGTCAGCGATGTCCCGCTCGATCTAACACCGAAGGAATACGACCTGTTGCTTTATTTTTTGGCAAACCCAAACCGCGTGCTGCGTCGCGAAATTATCGCCGAGCATCTCCTCGGAGATGATGCCGACCAGATGGACGATTTTAATTTCATCTATTCGCACGTTAAGAACCTCCGCAAAAAACTCCTCGACCGGGGCTGTGGAGATTACCTGCGGGCAGTCTATGGCATCGGCTATAAATTCACGGATAAGACATGAAACTACTCCGCCAAACTCAACGGATGTTTTTGCGCGTCGTATTGCCCGTGTTCGCGACGGCAGGCGTGGTTATGTATTTTGTTATGTACCTCGCTATTATGCACGAAACCGACGAAAAATTAGCAGAAACCCGTGTAGCGATAGAAGATTTCGTAAGGGCGCACGACACGCTGCCCGCATTTTTCCAACGCATTGACGCGCGGCTGGAAGCCAGGCCGATGCCTTCGGACCTGACTGATTTTCGCGAGAAATTTTCGGACACAACGCTGCTCAACCCGCTCGAAAATGAAGAGGAACCCTTTCGCCGCTTGTGCTTCCCGCTGAAAATACGCGGGCAGTGGACACAGCTGTCCATTTTGCAAAGCACTGTTGAGCAGGAAGAACTCGCCATGCTGGTTATCGCCTTGCTCGCCTTGTCGTTCGGCTTGCTGTTCGGAGCCATCCTTTGGGTCAATCGGGCAGTTTCGCGGAAGGTTTGGCAGCCGTTTTACGAGACATTGGAAATAATGCGTGGCTTCCGGCTCACCAACCAGGAACCGCTGCGCCTGGCGCCTGCCGCCGCGCAAGAATTTCAGGAGCTCAATACTACCCTCGAAACCCTTACCGAACAAGTCCGGAAGGATTTCCAAGCAGTCAAAAAGTTCACTGAAAACGCCAGTCATGAACTGCAAACGCCACTTGCCGTGATCCAAAACAAGTTGGAAATGCTCCTGCAGGACGAGACGCTGAACGAAACACAGGCGCGCCAACTTGCTATTGTCGCGCAAAGCGCGCGACGCATGGCGCGGCTCAACCAATCGCTTTTGTTGCTATCAAAAATCGAAAACAACCAGTTCTCAGAGCGAAAAAAACTCGAATTAAAGCCTCTCGTGGAAAAAAAACTGGCATGGCTGGAAGACTTTATCGCTGAAAAACAACTCGTTGTACACACCGATCTGCGTGACAAAACGCTCGAAATCAACTCCTTTCTCGCCGAAACGCTCGTGAGCAATCTGCTGGCCAATGCGGTGAAACACAATCTCGTGGGCGGGTCGCTACGCATTTTATTAGATGAAAAAAAATTTGTCGTGGAAAACTCCGCCACACCACCCAATGCGCCTGTCGGAGAATTAACTGTTCGTTTTGCCCGGGGAAGTCAACAAACGGAAGGCTTGGGATTGGGGCTTTCAATAGTGGCAGAAATTTGCACGCAACAAGGCCTTGGGCTGAATCTGACTTTTGAAAAAAACTTATGGACAGCCCGGATTGAATTTCAAAAATAGAAAACCAATAGAAAAATGGCTGAGATGTTTGATTTGGAAATAGAAATGAGGGGCGGGGGCAACTTCCAAATTTCTACAAAATCTCGTCGGATTTTTGCCCCTCAAACAAATTTAGCAATGATGAATACTAAGTTTTTATCTCTATTTCTCCCGTTATCCGTGTTTTTTGCAACAACTGTGCTCGCCCAAACCACAGGCAGCGGTGTCACCTTGTACGGCAAAATGCAGGATGCTCAGACAAAAACCGCGCTTCCTTATCTGAGCCTCGTACTGAAAACAGAAAAGGACAGCGCCTTCACTGCCGGGACGTTGACCGACGAGACCGGTGCGTTTACATTTTCAGGACTAAAAAAAGGCGCATACCTGCTCGAAGCCAGCTTTTTAGGCTACCAACCCAAGCGGCAACGGGTGCTGGTGGGCGAGTTGAGTGCGTTCCTTGATCTGGGTGTATTGCAAATGGTCGAGGAGCCTACGACACTGGGCGAGGTCGTGGTCACTTCCAAAACAGACGAAGTTTCGGCTAAAATGGACCGAAAAACCTTTGCAGTTGCCGACAACATCAGCCAATCAGGCGGCTCGGTTTTGCAGGCGATGTCCAATTTGCCGGGCGTGACCGTCGGGCAGGACGGCAAGGTGCAATTGCGCGGCAGCGATAAGGTGGCCGTTTTGATTGATGGGAAACAGACCGCTTTGACCGGCTATGGCGCTCAAACCGGGTTGGACAATCTGCCCGCTTCCGCGCTGGAACGTATCGAAATCATCAATAACCCCACTGCCAAATACGACGCCAATGCCAGCGCTGGCATTATCAACCTCGTTTTCAAAAAACAGGAACAGGAAGGTTTTAACGGCAAAATCGGCATGACGGCGGGCGCCGGCGCCTTGTGGATCAAAAAAGAGAATCTGCCGACCATTCGACCACAATATCAAGGTACACCTAAGTTGAACCCATCTTTTTCCATTAATTATCGGAAGAAAGCAACCAATGTCTTTTTGCAGGGAGATTGGCTATATGCCCCGACCTTAAACAAAAATGAGTTCTCAACCCGCACATACAACGATGGAACGGTTATTTTCCAGCAGGTGAAGCGCAACCGTCGTACCGATTATGCGACGGCCAAAACGGGTTTTGACCATATCTTCGACACCCGCAACACGTTGAGTATTTCAGGGCTTTTTAACCGTGAAAAAATCAAAGACAACGGTGACAATCCTTACTTCGAGGGTAGCCTGGAGAACCGCTACCGTCTTTGGCAATTTTTGGAGGACGAAGTGAAGTTCACCGCGTTCGGCGCCGCAGTTTTTACCCATAAGTTCCGGCAACCGGGGCACACGCTCATGTTTACGGGCAACTACTCCTTTCACCGGGAGGACGAAAAGTACTTTTTCACCAATACCTTGCCCACATTCACCGGGCAGGATGCTTTCAAATTGCTTTCCGACGAGCATGTTTGGGATTTCAATGCAGACTACACCAAACCACTCAAACAAGGGCGCATAGAAGCGGGCTTCAAGGGGCGTTATCGCTCGATCCCGGTCAATATGCAGTTCTTTCCGGGACAAAACTCTCCGCTTGATACAGGCGCGGGTGGCTGGGCGAATTATGTCGAAAAAATACCCGCGCTCTATGGCAACTATGTTTTTGAGAGTCAAAAAATTGAACTTGAAGGCGGGCTGCGGGTCGAATTGGTACAGGTGGACTACCGGGTGAATCCCGATCACAACACCTACAAAAGCGACGGCTACCGCTACTTTCAGCCCTTCCCGAACGTACGGGCAGCCTTCAAATTAAACGAACGCAACAAAATCTCGCTTTTCTTAAACCGACGCGTGGACAGGCCGAACGAGGTGGACATCCGTATCTTCCCAAAATACGACGAGCCGGAACTGATCAAAGTGGGCAACCCGACCTTGCAGCCGCAGTTCACCATGTCCGCCGAACTGGGCTACAAAAACACCTATGCGCAGGGCAGTTTTTTCGCAGCAGTTTACCACCGAATCATCGACGGCACCATTACACGCATTGTCACACAGGTACCGGGCAGCGTGCTGCTGTATAATGTTTTTCAAAATGCCGGGCGTAGTTGGAACACGGGTGCGGAGTTCGTCTGGCAGCAAACCGTCTCAAAACGATTGTCGCTGAGTGTCAATGCCAATGTGTATCGCAGCACATTCGCAGCATTTTCAGTCGTCAATCAATACCCTGTGCCTACTACCTATACAGCAGAAAAACAGCAACTTACATCCGGGAATTTCAAATTGAATGCTACTGTCAAACTACCCGGAAATTGGGAAACGCAAATTTCAAGTGTCTATCTCGCACCTGACTTATTGCCGCAAGGCCGCATTGGCAGCCGCTACGCACTGGACATGGGCTTGAAAAAAAGCATTCAACGTGGCAAGGGCGAATTGGTACTGAATGTCACAGACCTACTCAACACGATGCAAATACGCAAAACCATCCAGGGGATGGATTTCAGGTTGGAAAGTACGGATTACTACGAAACGCAGGTGCTGCGGGCGGGGTATAACCGGAAATTTTGAGCGCACAGAATTCCTCCAAAATCACCCCCGACTTTTGTCTCATCTTTCACACAAAAATAAGTTACAATGAAAAAAATCATGTTTTTGAGTCTCATTGCGCTCGTTTCATGTTTTTCGGCTTTTGCCGAAAAGAAACCGCCACAGGTAGTTTTGAACAGTTTCAACCAAAAATTCACGGGCATCACCGATGTGGACTGGTCGCTGGAAAAAAATGGCGAATGGGAAGCCGAATTTGACGCGGCTGACGGCAAGGAAACGTCCGCCAATTTTTCACTTGACGGCACATGGCTCGAAACCGAAACCGAAATCGCTATAACCGACCTGCCGTCCGCCGTCCGCGATGCGGTGACCAAAATGCGTCCTGGCAAAAAGATCAAGGAAGCCGCCCGTATCTTGGATGCCTCGGGCCAAATCACCTACGAAGTAGAGGTCAGTGGCAAGGATCTGATTTTTAATGCCGAAGGAGACTTTGTTCGATGATGTGATTGTCACCCTAGTTCCACCACCGCACTCAACCGTTCCACCCACTCCTCCAACGTCATACAATCAAACTCCTCATCCCCAAACGGCAGCCCTTCCGGTTCAGGCAGGTTTGAAATACCCTCGGCCATACTGCGCCGGTAATGCTCCTGCATTTCCGCCAGCGTCACCTCCTGCCAGGCTTCGCGCAGACGGGCGGCCACGTGCGACCAGGCGTCGCTGCCGGCAATAGCGGTGTCGAAAAGTTGTGCGGGTGTGAGGCCGGGTTCCGGCTCGGCGCCCAGGTATTCCCGGAGGAGCGGCTCCACGGCCACGCCCCGGTCGCGGGCGTCCTGGATCAGGGTGGCGATGCAGCAGGAAATAGCGAAGACGTGATCTTCGTAGTTGAGAATTTCCCCTTCGTAGCAGGCTACGCACAGGCATTTGAGGGACTCGTCGTGGTGAATTTTGGCGTGTTGGAATATCATACGGATTCGATTTTTATTTTTTGGAGTTCCCGTTCCAGTTTTTGGGTCAAGGTTTCTTCGCGCAGGTTGGCAGATTCCCTGGCGGCTCGCACCAAGTCGAACAAGGTTTCGAAGGAGTCGGTCACCTGGGTTAATTGCGGGTATTCTTTGATCGTGGGCGCAGCGCCGAAGGGTTCCGCCTTGCGCCCGGCGACCAAGATCATGCGCAGCGGGAAGTCGGTGCCTTGTTTGTGGTACAGTTTGGCCGCGTCGATGTTCAGCAGGGCCACTACCCGGTAATGCCGGTACAGCCAGTTGAAAAACTGCCGGTGGCCAGCAATTTGTCCGCCGGCGTTGATTTCCGTGTGGCCGCCGAGGATGATGGCGGCGCGGCCGGTATCGCGCATGCACGCCAGCGCGTGGGCGACCATGACGTGATCAAGTGCCTTGAACGGGTACCCGAAATCGCGGTTGACCTCGGCTAAGCGGCCGAACGGCGGATTGGTGAGCACCGCATCGAAGGCGCGGTGGAACCGCTCTGGAAATGGCACGGATGCATCCAGTCGGTGTATCGCCCGGAAAGGCTGGGTTTTTAGGTGGGCAAACCGCACCGGGTCGATCTCGTTGACCACGGTCATTTCTTCCGGGTAGAAGATGGTCAGCAGGCCGTTTCCGGCAGACGGCTCGAACACGCTTTTTGTGTCGCGGTCGTAAGTGAACCACCCGGCCAGCCAGGCAATCGGCGCGCTGGTGCTGTATTGCTGGAACACCTTTTTGTGGCTGTCGAGACCGGTGTAGGTGGGTTGAACGCGCCGGTAGAAGTCCACCACGGCATCGAAGGCGGCGGTTTTGTCCTCCTCGAAAATATGGGCGTTCACCAGTTTCCGGTACCAGTTTACCCAGCAGAGTTCGGTTAGTTCCCAGAGGTATTTTTCGTTGCCGGTGTCTATGCCGGCGGCAGCGGCGATTTTGCGCAGTCCGGTGACGGTCAGTTTTTTGCCTTCCCGGAAAGCCTGTTGAACGCCACTGGTATAGGCTTCGATACCTTCGGCCGGGTCTGTTTCCTTAGCGGCGCCTGGGCTTTCCACCTGTTTGAGGTACTGCCTGATGACCTTTTGCTCCCCGGCATCCAGAGCTTCGACAATGATCCGCTCGAAGGCTTCTGCCGGACTTACTTTGTGCTCCTCGCCGAACAGGGACTCGCCCTGGTTGGCCTTCAGGGTTTCGTTGTAGCGGGCGATGGCGGATTTGAACGCCCGCTGGCCGGCATTCATCAGGCGGTTCAGCACCAACATTTCGCGGGAGTACAGCCCGGTGCTCAGCAGGTTTTGCTGGCCGATGAAATCCGCGAAGGACAGTTTGGACGCCTTCATTTTTTGCTGGAACACTACGGCGGCGTTGATCGCATCGCCCAGCCGGGCGCCGGGCGCCGGCAGGGCAATATTATCCATGAGGACAGGCAGGGCATTGACGATGGCCTTGCGCAGGCTGGCCACGCCATCGGTTTCGGCGGCCTGCAAAGCGGGCGGGCGCAACACGATGGCAGCCAGGGTCATCTCCACGAAATATTTTCCGGATTCGGTGAAATGTCCGTCGGTGTAGTATTCCGGTACCTGCTGGCGGGTGAGCAGGTTGCAGGAGAGCAACATGTCGAGCAGTTGTTTCTGCGCGCTGGCGTCCGTGTAAAACTCGCTCATGATGTCGTCGTCCTCGAACAGTTTGGGGATTTGTTTGCCGCAGGCCGTGTTTTCGCGCAGGATGTTCGAAAGTTTGACGGTCTTGTCCACCGGCCGCTCGGATTTGGTGCTGGCCTGGTTGTATTTGGCCAGTTCCTCGGTGGTGAGCGCCGGAATGTCGTAGTCGATGCGGACCAGGAACGGCGCTTCAATCTGTCCATCCCGGCCGGCAAAAACGCTGCGGTCGGCGAAATCCTGTTCCGGAATGCCGAAGGCCGAAAGTTCTTCTTGCAGGAAATCCCGGTAAGCCTGGTAGCGGGCCTGGTCTTTCGTCCGGGCCAGTTTGGCAGACCTGGTTCGGTTGTTCCCGCTGACCACAAAACCCTCCTTATTTATAATATGTGTGCCCTCCGGGGTGCGGCCGGTGCTGACGAGCAGGCCCGACTCCAGATTGCGGGCGTATTCGTCCACCAGGGCCTGGGCGCCCACGTCGCCGGCGTAGTTGCGGTCGTTGACGTTGCCTCCTGCGGGGTTACGGGGGTAGCCCGGCGTATCGGCAAAAGTCTGCTCGTCGTGGCTGGCTTTGATGTGGGCCAGGTCCACGATGGCAAACTGCCCCTGGTGCTGCTCGCCATTGGGCCGGTAGATGACCGTTTTTTTGCCGGGCAGGAAAGGAATGGGGGTCATGGCCAGGCGGTTTTTTCAAAAATGGTTTCGGCCAGCCACAGGGCAACCATTTCCGGATCGGCCACCGGGCGTTTCATGCGGTGGTATGTAGCGATGGCTTTTACTGTTTCCGGTTTTAGCCTGCGCAACCGGGTTTGGAGGTAGTCCCTGAAATCGAAGGGGTCGTAGAGGCCGGTTTGGCGGCGGAGGGATTTTAGGTCGCGGTAGGTGGGCGGGACGGTAGGCGGGCGCTTCTGCGGTTTTCGGGTTGGGGTGCGGGACTTCATGTTGCAAATATGGGGATTATTTGCGAAGGTTTGCAAGGGAAGTGCAGGGAATTATTTTTTGGAGAGAGTGCTATTTTGGGCAAAAAAAAATAGACTTACTGCTGAGGTCAAATCTCTCCAGGAGTCGCTGATCGGAAAAGGCATTGGGATTAATCGGGCACTTTATCGATGTGTTTGCTTTGGCCGGTGAAATGAAAAACGCGAAATATTGGTTGAACTTGTTTCTGACAGCACCGATCTTTTCCGAATAAAACTACCAGACTGCATAAATACAGATTTGGACACCGGAACTCAAATTGCTGAACAGTTTAGGAAAATCTCAATATTTTCCTACCCATAGGCGGTAAAATGAGATAATATTGTTTGGCTGGCGAAACACTTCATGTAAAATTATACTACCAGATGGTTTTGGCATGAAAATAGTTAAAAAATAAAACATACCACTTAAGGGCTATTTTCTTCCGCTTCCTCAAACCATCGAACATGACGAGCCTCAATTTAATTGGATCAATTCCTTGCACGCCCCTCTCGGATTGCGAAGGATCTGCGTCCCTGCAACCGGAGGGAACTGTATTCAACGGAGACCTGAACAAGGTCATACTTTCCGTTAAAAGCGCTTCTACTGACCTCCATTACATACTTACTGGTTTTCTCCATGCCATAGCTAATGCAGATGTGGTAGACTGGAGGTTGAATGTGATGATGAATCAGGCGTGTTTGGTGCTGATTTGAGGTGTGGTGAGGTGTAGAAGAATGTAAATGAATTAATCTGATTTTAAACGAATTCTGTAGATTATGCTTGCCATAAAAAACAACCCATACCGCATAATTGGTTTGCTGATTGGCGCTAGCGCGAGAGAACAACTGAGTCGCACGAAAAAACTGAAAATGTTTCTTGAAGTGGAGCAGGAACCTGATGAGGATTTCAGTTTCCCGGTTTTAGGCGATCTAACCCGAACTGCCGATGCCATAAGCGAAGTGCCCGCCAGGATAAACCTGAATCAAGACCGAATGAACGCGGCACTTTTCTGGTTTATAAATAATGGCATTGCAGATGAACCTGCATTTGATGCATTGCAGGCACTCGACATGCAAACAGCCGCCGCTGTTTGGCGCAAATTAATGTTGTCCGGCGAAGTAACCTCTCGCAGCTACTCTGCCTTTCAAAATTTATCCACGTTGCATTTAAATAATGCCTTCCGTAATGGCGGTGTCGACACAGGCTTACTGGAAGAAGGTATATTGATGAAGCTGAAATTTCTGGAAAGCGATAACTATTCTGATTTTGTAAGGGTCGCTACAGATGAGACTTTCAAAATATCAAAGGAGGAATTGCAAAAAAACTTTCTGAGCAAAGTATATGCGGAAGCCGAGAAAAATGGTGTGAACGCGCAACTGTTTTTAACGATATTAGGCAAAGCTTCTTTTTCTGCAAAATCAGAATATCTAAAAACTTTTGCACATCAGCCCATAGAACAAATTGAAAAGCAAATTGAAGAGGCTAAGCGTAAACGAAAGACGAGCCCCTCAAACGCAGCCGGTACAGGTAAACAATTGTATTTGAATGTAATAGACTCCCTCAGCCAACTCAAATCTATTTTGGGGCCAACCGATATCAGGTTTACCACCCTTTCTGATAAAGTGGCCGAGGAAGTATTGCAGTGTGGAATTGATTATTTTAAGTATTATCGGGAAAGTAATACCGATCCTGGGAATGAGACAATGGATTGTGTGCGAAAAGCAAAAGTCGTGGCCATAGGCAATGTGGCCAAGCAGCGCTGTCAGGAAAATATGGATAATCTACAAGAATGGATTGATGATAAACCAAATCGGGAAAGACAACAAAGGATTCTTCAGGATTTGGAAAGAATTAAAGATTTGATTGATGAATATGAAAGTAAATCGCCAACTATCACCAATGCTAAAGAATTCTTAAACAAATCAAGGCTTCATGTCCAGAATGTCAAATCCACATTAGGGAGTAGTGATGAGTTGTATATTGGACTAAGCACGAGGATTGCAGCGGATGCCCAAGGAATGGTGGTGTCCGAGATAAATGCCATTCAAAATAGATTAGGTAACACATATGACCAAGCCGGTAAATTAATGGCCATAGTCTTGTTAAAGCAAAAAGTTGATGAAGCTTGGGATGTGACCTTGTTGATTGGCAACATGGACCTTCGAAGTGATTTTAGAAGCCATTTCAATACAAACAAACAAGGCCTTTCCAGTCTGCGTAATCAGTTGTCAAGTGTAAATGTCGGCACTGGCAGATCCGGTGGCTCGGGTGGCGGCGGTGGTTGTTATATCGCCACGATGGCCTACGGCGACTATGACCATCCTCAGGTTGTGGTACTTCGTCAGTTCAGAGACGAGATATTGTCAAAATTCAAATTGGGTTTATGGGTTATAAAAACCTATTACCAATACTCTCCAAAATTAGTAGAAATACTTAAAAATAAAAGGCTTACGAACACTTGCATCCGCTTTATCCTCAATCAAATTATCAAAATGATTAAAAGATGAAATACATTTTATCCGTATTATTATTAGTCGGGATATTTCCTTTGATGGCACAGACTGATACTAATGTTGAAGAGGAAATCGTCTCCTTAAAACAGCAGGTCGCGCTCCTACGGGCTGAAACCGCAAAACTCAGGAAGGCATTTGATGCACAGACAATAAGTGCACAAGCAAGTATTGACTCCCTTGACACGTATTTGCAAAGCACCGATAAAACCATCGAGCAAACTAAAAAGGAACTGACGTTGGCCGACCAAACAAGTAGCCAGAAAATTGCCGATTTGGATTCTTCATTAAGCAAAAAGAGCCTTTATTGGATCATTGCATTCCTGGCTGTAGCGTTATTATCTGCTTTGGCCTATGTGGCGCTTGGTAAACGTATCAAATCCGATCGAACGAGCGTAGTAGATCAAATAGCAGCTACGAAGAAGGTACTTGAAGAAGAATCTGTAAAACTTGACACCAAACTCTCCGAAATCATTGAAGCACAGTTGAAAATTGCACAGGCTGAAAAACCGGCATTAACAACAACGGTCGGGAATGAACCAGATCATTCACTTGCTCTGAAAGTGGCTGACGAGATCACACGCATCAATAAAAACCTTGCGAATATGGCCCCGGAAACTAAGGGCCTAAAGCAACTGGCCGCTTCCGTTAAACGAATCGAGGAAAATTTCGCTGCAAATGGGTACGATATTCCAGATTTACTATATAAACCGTTTAACCCTGGTATGAAATTAATCGTAGTCAACTCAATTCCAGATGATAACTTAAAAAGTGACGAGGAAATAATTACCAGAATTATAAAACCACAAGTTAATTTTAAAGGTATTATGATACAAGCAGCCCAAGTTGAAGTATCAGTTGGTCAAATATAACAACCTTTAATATCAAAAAATAATTCTAAAATATGCGCACCAAAATTGACTACGGCATCGACTTAGGTACTACCAACTCTGCAATAGTTCGAATTGAGAATGGTATTCTGATCGTTAAAAAATCTGATCTTGGAATGGACACAATTCCATCGTGTGTAAATTTTAACAAAAAACAAGAAATACTGGTCGGAATAACAGCAAGTAACGCTTTGAATAATGATAGAAAAAGGTCTCTTAAGAATTGGAAAAAAGAAGACTCAAACTCTTTTATTGAATTTAAACGAACTATGGGTACAAATACCCGGTATCATAGTTCCAACATGAACTTTGATTACTCCTCCGAGCAGCTTTCAGCTGAGATTTTGATGAAGTTAAAATCATTCATTACGGATGACAGTATCAAATCCATCGTCATCACGGTACCGGCCAAGTTCACGATGGTACAAAAAGAGGCGACCGTCCGGGCGGGGCAACTGGCCGGTTTCCAGCATATCGAATTGCTGCAGGAACCGATCGCGGCCTCTATGGCGTACGGCCTGGATTCGACTAATAAGGACGGTATTTGGTTGGTATTTGACTTCGGCGGTGGCACGTTCGACGCTGCGCTCATCAAAGTGGAAGAAGGTATTATGAAAGTGGTTGATACGGAGGGCGACAACTGGCTGGGTGGTAAAAATTTGGACGAGGCGATTGTGGATCAAATCATCATCCCGTATCTGAAAGAAAATTACGCCATTGATTCCATCTTAGAAGATATGGATAAGCGGGAAATCTTGCGCGGCGCAGTAAAATCCTACGCAGAGGAATGTAAAATTCAAATGTCATTTAAGGATGCCCACAATATCCTCACCGATCTTGGCGACCTGCCCTTTGAAGACGAAAACGGAGATGAACCGTCTTTAGATATCAATGTAAATCAGGCATCAATGGAGGTGGTAGTCTCTCCAATTTTCCAGAAGGCCATCGATACCTGCAAGCATCTGTTAAAGAGAAACAACCTGAAGGGCGCACAACTTACCACTTTGTTGCTGGTTGGCGGGCCTACTTATTCGCCAATTCTTCGCCGGATGCTCAAAGAGCAAATCACGGATAAAGTCAATACAAGTACGGACCCCATGACATCGGTGGCCAAAGGCGCCGCTTTATTTGCATCGACGATCGACATTTCCGAGGCAATTGTGGAAGAAAGCCGGGACAAAACAAAGATTCAACTGGACATCAAATACGAACCCACCACGGTCGAAATAGACGAGATGGTCAGCCTGAAAATTCTTCGGGAAAAAACGACTGGAAGAATACCTGAAAAGATATTTGCAGAAATCACTCGCGGCGATAAAGCTTGGTCAAGTGGTAAAAAAACCGTGGGTGAAAAAGCCACGCTTATAGATGTACAACTGAATACGGGAGCATCCAATACTTTTGTGGTGGTGCTGTACGATGATCAGGGGAACAAATTGGATTGTGAGCCTTCCTCCTTTAACATTTTACAGGGTATAAATCCTGGTCAGGCCGTATTGCCCTATCATATTGGCATTGAAATCAAAGACCGGATATTGGAAGAAGACGTTTTTTTACATATTAAAGGTCTGGAGAAAAACCAAACCTTACCGGCAACCGGCGTCACTACAGGTTTGAAAACACAGCGACCGATTCGGCCGGGGATGATTGATGACTTCATTGTAATTCCGATTTTTCAGGGTGAACATGGTGCAGATGGCACCCGAGCAATCTACAATGAACATGTAAACGACGTTATTATCACTGGGGAAAGCCTTCCTGCACTTTTGCCGGCAGGCAGTGAAGTAGAAATCACTGTAAGAGTGGACCGCTCGGAACAAATGACTTTTTCCGCTTTTTTCCCATATCTGAACTACACGGAAGAAATACCTGTAAAACTTGTTCAAAAATCGCAGGTGGATGAGGACTGGCTGAAAGGTGAACTCAGGAAAGCAAAAAAAACAGCTAACCGGGTAAAAGAAAGCCATCCTGAAGCGCAGACAGCACCGATATTAAAAACACTTGACGAATTGGAAGCCCAATTGAATAATGAAAAAGGGAGCGCCGATGGCAAGTTCCGGATATTAGAAAATCTGCGTAAAGACCTCCGGTTACTCGACGGTCTGGAGCGACAAACCGAGTGGCCTATAGCGGAACAGGAGTTAAAAGACGCCTTCTATGAGTTGGAAGATTTGCTTTCTAAAATTAAGGCCAATAGCGACGGTAGCGACTTAAATATGGACAAGATCAACCTGCATCTACAGGAATTCCGGCAAAAGACAGAACAGGTTATCAAAACCAAAGATATTAAAGCGGCTAAAGAGCTCTCCACGGCTATTAGCCAGTTTGACTTTGAATTGCGCAATTTGGTAACCGGGGGCGGGATGGATATTGCAGTGCTACAGCAGATCAGCGAAAATTTCAGTTCATTCCACTGGAAAGACAGAGTTAAGGCACGAACCCTCTGTAATCATGGCTTGCAGTTGGTGCAATCTGGCAAAACTGGTCAGGTCAGGCCTGTATTGGTAGAGTTGGTGGGCCAGATGGATCACGGAGAGGCAGAAGAATTTTTAGGAAAATTGACACGATAGATTTTAATATGGAAAAACAACGCAATGCGGTGTTATTAAAAAACGACCTGATTGATAACAAGTACAAGGTGTTACTTTTTATCAAACAAGGCGCGAATGCAGAAACCTATCGTGTAAAAGATGGTGGCGGTAAAATCTATTTTCTAAAATTATTCAGCACGTCAAAAACCCACCGATCATCTTTTGATGCGGATGGAAATTTGTTGGAAATCGAGTTTCTAAAAAAGATAAAGCACCCCAATATCGTTGGATATAAAGACAGTGGAGAAATTATTGTCAATCAAGTTAAGTATCTGTACTTGGTGTTGCATTTCATATCCGGAGAAACCCTTGCCGAACGGATCGGGCGTGAGCGGATTTCAACCGCTTATGACGTCAAACAGTATATTTCGGGTATCCTGGAAGGGTTAAAATATTTGCATCAGCATGGCGATTGTATCATACACAACGAGATCACACCCCAAAACATCATGCTCAATCTCTCTGGCGATGTACCGGTGCCGATTATTATTGATTTTGGTCATGCCCGCTCGTTTTATCAATCATCCAAATCCTTCAACCGCCAAGGCCTTGATCCTTACTATCTGGCACCCGAATGCTTAAGTAACTTATATGCTCCACAGTCAGACCTATTTTCCACTGGGGCCTTGATGTATCATTTGTTGTTTGGCATGCCTCCCTGGTACAAAGAAGTACCTGCTTTTAAAGCAAGCCGGGAAAAACCGGAGGATATCGTGGCCGCTGAACGCGAAAAACCGCCATCGTTTCCAAACATAAAACACCAATTCATCGGATTTGAAGATACGATTCTGAAAATTGTCAATAAAGCCCTGCAAACCGATATCGACCAGCGCTTTAAGACTGCTGCCGAATTCCTGGAGGTACTCAAAGGAGAAACGCCCATCCATGACATTCTCATTCGCGAGACTTCACAAGAAAACACCCCAGCTGCTCCCAATCTGAAACGAACTGAACGGGCTACAGGCAAAGGGTTTGAGGCCATTGCCGGTATGAAAGATTTGAAAAACCTTTTACAAACTGAGGTCATAGATGCCCTGCTTCATCCGGATCAATATGCAGAATATGGTGTCACCATTCCCAATGGAATGCTGCTATACGGTCCTCCCGGGTGTGGGAAAACTTATTTTGCCAAGAGACTTGCCGAAGAGGTTGGCTTTAATTTCCTCGATCTCAAACCCTCTGATCTTGCAAGTATCTACGTACACGGTTCGCAAGAAAAGATTGCCAAACTATTCGAAGAGGCTAAAAAGAATGCTCCAACCATCATGTTTATTGATGAGTTAGATGCATTGGTACCCAACCGGGAAGGTAACTTGAACCATAGCTATGCATCCGAAGTGAACGAATTCTTAGCCCAAATGACCAATTGTGCGGAACGTGGTATCTTTATTATCGGTGCTACCAATCGTCCGGAAAAAATTGACACCGCTATACTTCGGGCAGGGCGCTTGGATAAAAAAGTGTATTTACCACCACCTGATTTTGAGGCACGAAAAGCCATGTTTGAACTTTATCTAAAAAGCCGGCCGCTTGATTTTGGTATTGACTATGATTTGCTTGCAAATCAAACAGAACATTATGTTTCTGCCGATATTGAACTCATCGTGAATGATGCTGCACGAAGAGCGTTGAAGGAGAAGGCTCGCATATCCATGAAAATACTGGAAGAGGTAATTAAGGGGAACAAACCCTCAGTCCCGCTTTCTGAAATTCAGAAATACCAGGCGCTCCGCGCCAAAATGGAGGGAGAAGATGACGCCCAGAATCCCCCAGAAAGAAGACACATTGGTTTCAACAAAAATTAATATTATGGATACCATTTCTTACGATAAACTGCTGCTCAAAACTGCCTTCTGTTGTATGGCCTGCGACGGCCATATTGATAACCGGGAGGTTGATTTAATCAGATCGCTATGTGCTACGTCACCTGTATTCGCCAAATTTAACTTTGAAGAAGAGATTAATTCTTTGGTTGCCAGAATAAATATTGGTAGCAAAGACTTCATTAAACGTTATTTCGAACTGTTGCATAATGCCAATTTGTCAGAAAAGGAAGAACTAACCCTGGTTGACTTTGCCATTCAAACGATCAAGGCCGATGAACAAGTGGAGTATTCAGAGGTGAAGTTTTTTAAGGCGATCCGATCTAGGCTAAAAGTTTCCAATGAGAAAATTATTGAACTACACCCGGAGACAGAATATTATCTGGAGGACGATATCGTAAATGACTCCTATCTGGATAAAATTGTAAATCAGTATTTTGAAACAGTGGAATTACCACAGTTTGGGCATTTGGAAATTGAAGGTGAATAAACATCCCCATCATATCCCTACCTTAGCGACCGATGTTAAACGACTTTGCCCTTCCACCCTCAGGGGAGTATCGCAGTGGCAGCGACTACGAACCAGTTGCATTCTATATGGATGCCTTGTTGGAAAGCAAGCGCTTAGACTTGCTTTTGGGCTATTTCAGTTCCTCGGCCATCAGTGTGCTGTCGATTGGTTTTGCTAAATTCCTAAGTAATGATGGACGGGTTCGCATGGTCATTAATCACATCCTGTCACAACAGGACAAGGAAGCTGTTTTAACCGGACTCAATACACACGAGCGAGACTATCAATTTACATTAAACGACTTCATCGGACTTAAAAATAATCTTGACGCTTATGGCCGCCACTTTTTCGAATGTTTGGCGTGGCTAATTGCATCTAAACGGATTGAAATTGTAGCCGTTCGACCCAAAGGTGACCGCGGCATCTCGCATTATAAATCCGGCGTCTTTTATGACGGTCAAAATGAAATCAAATTCCAGTCCTCTTGTAATTTTACAGCAAGCGGCTTACTCGAAAACTTAGAAGAATTGTTCGTCAAATGTTCCTGGAAAACGCGCAGTGATCAGGAGGCCATCCGAGAGTACCATAATTACTTTGATCAAATATTCAACCAGAAAGCCGACTTTGTTGAACACATTCCGTTTGAAGCCATCGAGGTGGTCATTCAAAATGAGTTTGGTGATCGCAACTTAAATGAACTCCTCGTGCAAGAGGAACAGTTGATCAAAAAAAAGGCCCAACAATCTTACAAACCCTATTACCAAAAGGTATTGGACCGGGCCC
This sequence comes from Bacteroidota bacterium, assembly GCA_963169325.1. Classification (GTDB taxonomy): domain Bacteria; phylum Bacteroidota; class Bacteroidia; order Chitinophagales; family Saprospiraceae; genus M3007. The sequence continues at coordinate 29,245 of CAUJEY010000270.1, read as the reverse complement.
AAGAGCATGTGGAAGCTTATTTAAAAGAGCCAAAATTCCCCCATCCAAACGGTCCGCGAGATTATCAAACGCTGGCATATCAACGCTGGGTCGAAAATGATCGGCATGGTATTTTTGCAATGGCGACGGGTACCGGAAAAACTATCACAGCGCTCAACTGTGTCCTAGCGGAGTACCAGCAAAATCAAGACAAGCCCTACCAAATGGTTGTTTTGGTTCCAACCATTTCATTGGTCGAGCAATGGGAAAAGGAAGCCCGGTCGTTCAATTTCTCAAACATCATCAAGGTTTCCTCAAAAACAGATTGGGAACATGATTTGGCTGGTGTACTCACCTTTATTAAATTCGGAGGCGCAAAGGCTTTCGTGGTTATTTGTACCTACGCCACCTTTTACCGGGAAAAATTCCAGCATCATTTCCGAAAATTACCAACTGATACCATTTTCATTGCTGACGAAGGACACAATATCGCCTCGGCGAAAGTCTTGGAGGTATTACCTTCCGTGCACTTGCAAAAACGGATAGGTTTATCAGCTACACCTAAGCGTATTTACGATCCTTCCGGCACGGCTGCAATGGAGACCTTCTTTCGTGACACAGAGCCCTACACGTATTCATTTCCAATGGAACGAGCAATTGAAGAAGGTGTGCTCTGTAAATACAAATATTTCCCCCATTTGGTTACGTTGACACCTTCTGAGTTGGAAGAGTATGTGCGCATTTCTAAAAAACTGATGAAGTTTTTTGACTTCAAAGCGGGTAGGTTCAAAGAATCGGATGCAGTGGAAAAACTCCTGCTGGCACGAAAACGTATTGTACAGAAAGCCGCGAACAAACTCGATATAACCCAGGAAATTCTGCGGCAACATTTTGAGGAGCACGGCAATCTAAAATTCACATTCGTTTATGTCCCGGAAGGTTTTTCGGTGCAGGATCAGGAATCTTGGACCGAAGATGAAGAAGATTTACGCCTGATAAACCAATACACACAGGCTATTGGAGGCATTCATCCAAAAATTATTGTCAATCAATTTACCGGTGCTACCAAAGACCGGGATTTGATTATGAAACAGTTCCAACAGGGTGAGATTCATGTGTTGGCCTCGATGAAATGCCTGGATGAGGGTATTGACATTCCCCGTGCGGAGTTGGCTATTTTTTGTTCAAGCACGGGAAACCCACGACAATTTATTCAGCGACGGGGCCGGGTGTTGCGTAAACATCCAGATAAGCATTTGGCTGTGATTCACGACTTGGTGGTCGTTCCGGATTTTTATGGTACGGATTTAGATGAAGATACCTTTAAAATGGAACAAAAGTTAGTGCAGCGGGAACTTGAACGTGTTGCCTATTTTGCATTCATGTCCATTAATCGCTACCATACTTTGGAAATTTTGGAAGAAATTTGCCAACATTACGATCTAAACCTGCACACTATCCATCAAAATCTCATTTCTGTATGACCAAAGAAGAATTACTACGCGAATTCCTGATGGACGACTTGGTCGAACAAAAGGGCTATATGACCAAGGAGGAGGTGACCAAATTGAAATTCATCGACCATTCAGAGTCAAAATTAATCAATACCTTGAAAGCCGCCATTTTGGGGAAAGACAAAGGAGACTCCATAGATACTATGGTACGGAAACTGAATCAAACCCTAAACAAATAGAATAGCCACTAACCACCATTGTGTATGATTTTGAAATCCATTACACTAACGAATTTCCAATGTTATTTCGGGGAGGTCAAATTCGAGTTCAAAGAAGGCTTGAATTTGGTGATCGGCGATAATGGCGCCGGGAAATCAAAATTATACGACGGTTTTTATTGGGTGTTGTACGACCGGGTTTTTGATTCGATGACACGTGAGTTTCAACCAACCGGGCATAAAGATATCCGCGGCAATTTGGTTTCCGACAAGGCAAAATCCCAATGTGAGCCGGGCGGTTCAGTCAAAACAGAGATTGAAATTGTAGTCTTTAACCCACAAAAAGGCGACGAATACACTTTAACTCGATCTTACACCATTACGAAAACGGAATCCGGCATTTGGCGAGAGCCGTCGGAGAGCGCACAGTCGGCATTTTTCAAAGAAAAGTACCTGAACTCTCGTCCAGTATCACAGGCAGATATTGAATCCTTGCGGCGACGAATTCTCCCCGATGACGTAAAACCATATATGTGGTTTCAGGGCGAACAGGTGGATAGTCTCATTGACTTTAAAAAGAATGATACGCTGACCCGAGCCATCAATGTTCTTTCAGATATAAGCGAATTTGATTTTTACGAGGAATTATCCCGGAAAGCATATGAAACGGCCGAAAAAGAGTTTCAGCGAGAGAGTCGCCGTGTATCCTCAAATGCCAACCGAAACGACGAATTAGTTTCCAAGATTGAACGACTTAGAAGCGAAATTGAGCGGTTGGAGACAGAACGGATTTTGGCAGCCAATGACCTCACCAAGGCAAGGGAAAAGAAGGATGATCTATTAGGTAAATTGGAAGACGCCCAGCGGATTAAAGAACTCTCTACAAAAAGTGCTGATTTAAAGGCACGCCTAAAAGAAACTGATGAGCGCCAAAACAAAATGAAGGCAGCCATTAATAAAAGCCTCTTTACCCGGAATTGGATTCTAAAAGGTGCTGGTTTTTTGGTAGATACTTACGCTGCCAAGTATGACGAATATACCCGGATTCGGATGAGAAAAGAGTCTGAGCAAGAAGCACAAAAACAGGCAATGGACGAAATTTTGAAGTCTTTTCGCTTGCCTGTTGATGTGCCTGAGCCGATCTTCATTCAGCAAATGCTGGAAAAAGAGCGATGTCTTGTTTGTGACCGGGACGCGCCAAATGGTACGGGGGCGTATCTAAAAATTCAAGAGTTGTTGGATCGCTCTAAGGCCCACAAACAAAAGAGGAAACCAGAGTCCGTTACAAAAAATGACTTTTCGAATGAGTTCAAGAGTCTTTACCAAAACGGCCTGCAATTACAAGGAACCATAAACCAAGCCGATCATGAAATTAAAAATACCCTCAGTGAAATCCTTGAGTTGGAAGCCAAATACAAAGAAATAAAAGCCGAATTAGATGCCAATGAGCAAGATCTCATGGATGTTGTAAATGCCTCACAAATTACTTCTATCGAATCGTCATTTAATGTTGTCACCGAATTTCAGAGCCACCACACTGCCATTATCAAATACGAAAAAGATTTGCAGCGAATAGAAATAAGAATCGAGGAGAAAGCAGGAGAAGTAAAAAAGACAGAAGAAGAGCTGCGGAGCTTGGCTACCGGTAAAGTGCCGAAATTCATGGAAGAGAAAGTACAGGTACTTGCTGATTTCAGAGACATCGCTAAATCGACAAGGGCGAGGGTATTTAATCGACTCATCGAGCAATTAGAGTCAGAGGCAAACAAGCATTTTTTCAACATGACCGCAGAAAATAAATCGGTACGCGGTCGGATCAAACTTGAAAAGCAGCCCAACGACAATTACATGCCAAAAAACCTCGACCGGGATGGGCGGCCACTCTCTTCGATCAACGACTCCAATATCATCCTGATCAAATTGGCAGTCATAATGGCGATTATTTCTGCGAAGCGGAGCAGTCCGGCAGCAGAGTTATACCCACTCATTTCGGATGCACCCACTTCTAAGTTTGGAGATAATTACGCCATCGGCTTTTGCCGGGCAGCCAGCGAGGTGTACAGCCAAAGCATTGTCATCAGCAAGGATTTTTACAATAAACCTGACTTGCAAAACCGGCTTTTCGAGGAAGTGGGTGACAAGTTGGGTAGTGTATATGTTATTGAGCCTTCGCTTTCGGAAGAAGAACAAAGGGGACACCGGGATGAATTAGAAATACATATAACTAAACTCAGATAAACACCCAGCGACACAGTTATGGAATTTATTAAACGATTTGAGGATAGGGCGCCGGTATATGCCAAAATATACCGAGAACCGGTTGTTGATCGATTTACGCTTGTGGGCGGTGGGAAAGTAGATGTTAAATTTGAGACCGGCAAATACTTCTCAAATGTTTACGAGCTGTATATGTATGCCGCTATGCTTGGTTTGAAAAAGGATTACCGTCTGCCATTAGAGGACTTGGAAACCCAAAAATTCATTGAAATACGGGCTTGGCGACCGGCTGAATTGGTACGGTTTGTCTTGATGGCGGTAATTGCAAAATCAGACCTTGACCTGAATACATTGGAAGATTTAGAAGATAACCAGGTGGAAGGCAAAATCACGGCGTTGAAAGACCTACTGGAAGAATATGCTAATGGAGGTTTCGATTTGATTTACACTAAAGTAAAGGACGAGCCTTATTTTTTTGAAAGTGAGTATTGTTTTATTGATCTACTGGAAGGATAGTCTTTTCAGCATTTTTCAAAACTCGACCAATGGATAATAATCAATTTGATGAGAATGTTGCTTTCAGAGTTGATGCAGGACTTATTGACCGATTGGGCCGTGAGCTGGTGGGGCGTGCTGAAACTGCGGTTTCTGAGTTGATTAAAAATGCATATGATGCTGACGCCCGAGAAGTAAGTGTTACTTTCATCGATTCAGATATGACTGGAGGGACGCTGTTTATTGAGGATGATGGCTGCGGTATGACATACAAGCAACTGATCGACGGCTTTATGACTATTTCTTCAACGGACAAAGTTCATAATCCAAAATCTGAAAAATACAAACGACAGCGAGCTGGCAGAAAAGGCATTGGACGGTTTGCAACTCAAAGGTTAGGCGAACATCTAACAATTATAACTCAAACAAATGATTCAGGCAACGCCTTCGAATTAGAAATTGACTGGAAAAAGTATCAAATAGATCAAGATATAACCACTATCACTAACTCAGTAAGGAAAATAGCAAAACAAAAAGATGAAGGTACTTTACTGAAAATTTCAAATCTACGTGACCCTTGGACCGTCAAATCGATAGAGCGCATTTATCGGTATGTATCTGATTTGTTTCAGCCCGATTACCTATCAGATGAAGGGTCAATTCTTCAACTAGCCAATCAAAAAGACAATACTTTTCAAGTTCGATTTTATCGAAATGCTGATGGAATAAGAACGGTTATTGCTGACCCACAGAAGATGATCTTTGATAAAGCCCTTGCGGTTATTGAGGGTAGTGTTGATTCTGATGGGAAAGGAGCGTTTAGTGTCTCAAGCAAAAATTTAAGCATAGAAGATTTCGATAATCCAATTGAATATAAAAAAAATGAACCCAATTACCCAAGTTTAAAGAGAATACATTTTAAGGCATATTATTTTATTTATGAACGAGAAGAATATTATGCAGGGGTTTCAAAATTGGAACTAAGGAATATAAGGACTTTGTCAGAAGAGTCTTCTGGAATAAGGCTTTATCGAAATGGCTTTCGGGTTTTACCATATGGAGAGCCAAATGACGATTGGTTAGGCTTAGATATCAAAATATATAGTGGCGAAAAGGGGTCTACGAATATCCCCTACAGGAACCGTAATTTCTTCGGATTTGTTGAAGTGTTAGATATTAAAGGGAAGTTCTTTGAAGAAACTGCCAGCCGCGAAGGGCTTTTGTCAAATGATGCTTTTCGTGAATTACAACACTTTGTGTCTGAATCACTTTTTTCGGCGCGTTTAAGACTTAGGGAAGGTGTTACTGAGATTAGAAAAGCAGGTAAAGCAAAGGAATCATCTAACAAACAGGAACGGACTACAGTAGAGGAACTACTAAATCGAATTGAAACCTTCGTTAATTCCGGTACCCTCGAGAGAAAAGAGGAGGCACAAAATGCAGTTAGAGAATTAAGAGAAGAAGTAAGGCTTTTAATAGATGAATTAGGAATGATTAGGGTTTTGGCTGCTTTAGGATTGACTATTGCGGAATTTACCCATGAAGTTACTCAATATACTCCTTCAATAAATGGTTATATTGCGGCTCTTCAATCACTTCAACAAAATGCTGAAGGAATTGGGTTATTAGAAGAACTTCGAAGAGGGTTCAATAATTTTATTGCTTATACAGCTTATTTTAATACCACGATTTCTCAAAATGTAAGTCGAGAATTGCAACCAATAAGAATTACTGATATAGTAAATAGATTTGTGTCAGCAATTAAGGGAGATGCAAATAAAATGGGGATAGAGATTAAATCTGAATTTTATGGAGGATATGACTTATTTACAGTGCCGATGCACCCATCTGAATGGACTTCAATTTTGTATAATTTATATACAAATTCAAAAAAAGCGATCCAACGCGCGAATTCAAAAGGAATAATTGCTATTATTGCTGGGGAAGAAGGTGATAAAATATACATTGAATTTACAGACAATGGAGATGGCGTGGCGGAGGAAATTAAGGATCGAATTTTCAATGCCTTCTTTACTACTTCTTTACCTGCCGGCTTTGACGCGCCTTCTGATGAGCGATTAGTAGGCACTGGCTTGGGTTTAAAAATCGTAAAGGATATTATTGAAACTTATGGGGGTAAAATTTTCTTAATCCCTCCAGAGACAGAATTTGTAACATGTTTTAGAATTGAAATTCCAAAAGCATCATCAAAACAATTAATGGAATATGGAATATAGATATCTTTATATTGATGACTGGGACAAAAAGGATATTGCAGGTACTATTAGCGGCATTGAAGCAGGAGGAGGCATTAAAATTGAACACTCTAAGCCTGCAGGTGATTGGGAACGTGAATACGATCGTATCGCTCAACTAAGTTTTCAAGGGGTTATCCTTGATCTTAGGCTACAAGAAAAAGCCGGTCTTGATGGCAATTACGCGAAATATAGTGGTGCGATAATTGCCCATGCTATTCGTGAAATGGCAAAAGAGAAAACAATTAACGAGTTTCCATTAGTGTTATTTTCTGGTAATTACAACCTTCAACAATTTTTCGACAAGACAGGTGAGGATGCTTTCGATCTTCGTATATTAAAAGAAGAATTAAACAACAATTCTGCATTTGAAACCCTCAGGTTGAAGTTACTCGCTTTAGCGAGGGGCTATGATTGGATTAACCATTTGAATAGAGAAAATCCAAGTAGGGCTGTTGAGCAACTTATGGGTTTTGGATACGAAGCATTGGAAGAGCGCTTTCGTCAAAGGATGGAAACATACATTAATAAACCAACACATGATATTGCGGCTTTTATAGTACGTAATTTACTAGAAAAGGAAGGATTACTTATTTCTGAACAGCTATTGGCTGCCCGGCTAGGTATTGAGATCAATGCATCAAACGACTGGCCAAAATTAAAACTAATACTCAATGACTTTTCTTATAAAGGTGTTTTTATGGAAGGATGGTCTCGGTGGTGGATGTATAACATTGAACACTGGTGGGACGAAGCAATAGGAGAAGGCTTAAGGCTTCAACCAACATCCGCTTCGAAGCGTGTTGATCTTCTGAAAGGAAAATTAGGATTAGATGGGTTAGTACCAGCGAATAAAATTGAAAAGGCTCGAAGCGATCAATTTTGGATAATTTGCCAAGGACTTAAACGCCCCCTTGACCCTATAGATGGGTTATTTGTATCTGGGCAGGAAAATGCTTTCCCTTGGCAATCAAAGCAATATGTCTCCCATGAAGCTGCCATTAATCGAATTTCAATAGAAGACTGGAAGGATGTCGCAGCTAGTGAAAAAGATAAATTAGATCAACTTAAAACCTTTTATTCACGTGAACGGATTCGTCGATAATAAAAAATTAATTGCTGCCGACTTAGTTAAAATGGCCGAATTACTCAATGATTGTGGGCTTTGCCAAGATGTCGGCCCACTTTATGATGCCCAAGGAAGATGTATGAGTCATTCCACAGAGAATGAATGGCAATATCATTTTGAAGGCTTAAAATTGCCTATTGATACCATGTCGCATACAAAACCGGTGGGTGCTGTACCTTTTGATGTTGTTCTTTCGGTCGAACTAATAGGTAGATACGCTAACCCAGCCGATCAGGCTAATCCATTAATTGACCTAAAAAAATTTAATATAGAAGTTTTCGGATTACTAGACATTGAAGATATTAATGGGTATGCGTCATGGCATCTTGATAAGGATTCAGCGGGCGATCAAAAATTTATTCATCCAGAGTATCATTTAACTTTTGGGGGGCATAGAATCTGGGATAAAATACAAAATTATGGCCAGGTAATCATCTTGCCGTCTCCACGAATTGCTCATCCACCGATGGATGCTATATTAGGGATTGACTTTATATTAAAAAATTTCCTAACAAAAGATAAGCACAAAACATTAACCCAGAATAGTGAATATAAACAAATTATTCAACATTCAATACACCGGCTTTGGAAGCCTTATTACTCATTCATTGGTAGTTTTTGGGCGGGGCTTGGGAGCCAATCCTTTTCCAATTTTTCTATTTTCTCAATAATGCCATCCTTAGATACGGATATTTAGTTATCAAATAAAACACGCCGCACACCCAACCCCTTCTTCCTCATCCAAAATATCCAAAAGAAATGGTGAGTGGGAGACAGCATTGCTAGTTTTTTTGATAAAATCTTCTTTAATTTGTTGCATACGTTCCGGTAGAATCATTTCGTCCAAACGTTCTTCCTGATTCCACGTATAGCCATCCTTTTCATATTCCATAGCCTTGGCAAACCGTTCTGGATGTTGTTCATATAACCAAATCCATTCGATTTTCTGTTGGAAGAAACAGAAGTAGCAACCAGAACGACTACGGCTATATTGGCCTTTTTTACCGTTGATGGCAAAGTCCTTTTTGTGGTAGTAGGCTGGGATGCCTACGCCACTTTCTTCAAGAATACGAAAAATATCCTCACGCACCAAAACTTCATCATTATCAACCAGAGGAAATAGTGATTCCGTCGCCAATGGGTATTGGGTTGTTTGCAAGAAAGCAAAGATCAAACGGTTGAAGTCCCGTACGTGCAAATCGAGCAACGTATTAAGTTTATGGGATTGTGTAAACTTTTGCTCAGCCGGTATCAGAAGAATTTCCTCGAATCGATTTGATCGCGCTTCCAACTCAAGTGAATGGTATATATCGACTAATACATCACGGTTCGTATTGGCAAGGGCTTTGGCTACCACGTCCTCGCTCCATATATTCTTGCGAAAGGGAAAAATGGATTGGATGTTGGGCTTTTTCGAAATATAACCTTCGCGCTCTTCATCGCCTCGAATGCCAACATAGGATACCACTGAGTCAACACCTACATAATGCTCAAAAGGTTCAAGTTTGAGTTTTTTAGTACACCACCGGGAGTTTGAGGAAGGTAAAAATCCTCCGTAGCGTTTCAAGTAATGATCAAACGGATCCTCATGGCTATCCTCCACTGCCCGCAATTTCCGGATTTCCTTTCCTAAAAATACCTCCAGGTTTTCAATCAACTGGTAGGTTTCATCCAACTCTTTCCCCGTATCACAGGTATAGTACTCAATGTCCAAGTCTGGGTACTTGGTTTTAATATAAATCGCTAATGCAGCGCTGTCTTTACCGCCGGAGATTCCCAATACATGCCGAACTTTATTCATTGGCTAACAGGTTGAATTGGCCTATTTCTTCAAAAGTTCTTTGAGAACATTTGCCAATGCTGCAATATTAAGGGTTTTATCACTTCCCAACTGTTTTTTTAAGGTGTCCTCCAGCCGACCAATCTCCGTTTTTTTATTTTTCGGGAACCGGACAATTTTCTTTTCGATGTGTTCAAAAGTGGTGATTTCAAGACCGAAAACCTCTTCTTTGTCTTCGTTGATGGACGTCTTAGAGAGGGCGGTCAGGCTGTCCAATTCGAGTACTAAAGATTTGAATTTATCATAGAGCAATGGCTCGTCTTCGTCCCGGAATTGTTTCATGGGCTTTCCTACCACCGCCTGCGCGAGGCTACTTAGCCAGGGTTCGCGTTCGTCCAACTCCGAGGAAAGCCGGAGGAAAAAGGTTTTTTGGTAGGGCAGCAAAAGGTGTTGTTTGATATCCCGAAACCTTCCTTGCAATTGCTCCTTGTATTTTCCAAACGGTAATGACTGATATAGTACTTCCGAAAGCAGAAAAGTTTCAAACCGGTTTACCAATTCATCATAGCAACTGCGCAGTTCTCGAATGGATTCCTGCAAGGCATTAATGTATGACTCCAGTGCCACTTGCGAAGTTTTCAATTCTGAGAGGCTGGTTCCAAAAGCAGCGGGAAAATCTTCGAAAAAGGTATTCTCCGGGTCGGTTGCGTTTGAAATGACCTCCCGAACTGCACGGCTTTCTTTTTGCAGTCGCTTAGTATGTTTGGCGTAGTCCGGTAGATTACGGTAAAAGGTCAGGAACGGGCGAATGGTCTCGACAAAAACCGGATTGCTCACTTTGTCAAACTCCACTTGGCTCAAAAAATGACGGTAGGCGTTAAAAACATCCAACCGAATGCCGGCGAGGTCGAATTTTTTGATTTCAAAGTCAGCTGGCTTGCGTACTACCAAATCAAGAGAATCAGAACTCAGGTTCGGTATATACCCGTTCGAACCGAAAAGTGCAAACTCATCGCGTTTGATAAAAAGGAAGGCCGGTAGCCAAAAATCAATCAACCCTTGTTTTAATTTGAATGGGCGTTTGCTTAAAATCCCGGTAAGTTCCGATATACGCCGGCGGTTTGCCCGAGCACTTTCAAGAAAGGCTTCGGATGCCTCCCATACTTTACGAAAGGAATTGTGCTCGCTGATCGAAAGCGGATTTTCCGGCTTTTCGAGATCGGGAATCAAGCCATTTTCTTTAAGCAAGGTCAGGAAAATAGTCTTCTCCGGTGGGAATTTGTCTTTCGGGAACCCTAAATCTGGTAAATGCCAATTTTGCACCAGACTTTTAATAAAGGCGCCTTTGGCAGTCTGAATTTGCGAAGAAAGTTTTGTCCGGTTGACCAACTCGTTTTTAAAAGCCGGGGTATCCGGATAGACTTTTTTGCAGATTGTGGTCAACTGTACATTGAATTCACGTTTACTGCCAATTGTCAGTGGTCTGCCGTCAAAATACCAGGCAACATCTCCTTTATCCGAATAGAGGTTTTTTAAGATATAATGGTTCAGAAGGCTTTCCTGATGTGTTTGGATATTATTTAACTCGCGTCGGGCAACCTTGTCTTCGGAGGGTACGTTTTCCAATGCCTTTTTAGTACGTTCAATCTCAAAGAGCAGCTCCCGGATATCTTTAGCGTTTCGGTAATAACCATACAATATAGCCTCACCAGATTTGGATGCCTTTTGCACATCCTCAGTCGTTAACTGGTCATTGAAAATCAGGTTAATATAGCCATCCGTTTCTCCACGAGGCACAAGGTCGGTTTTGGGCGATTGTGAAATCACAAACTCGAATAACCTGGGCGTTCCAATCTGGTAATAGTACTGTTTGGCAAACACCGGCGGAAAGCGAAAATACTTGTTGAGCAATGTAGAAACATCTGAAATTTCGCCCAATCGATTGCCGGCCCGGAGTAGTTCGTCCTGAATGTCTAAGTCCGTGCCCTCGAATGGAACAAAACGCCGGGCGTATTTTCGGTACAGGATTATTTTTCGGTTAATGAGTATTTCCAGGGCCAATTCCGGTTGTTTCAAACCCAAGCATTGCCTGGAATATTCCGTTAAAAATTCTGCGTCTAACTTAGAACCAGCGGATGCAAATAGGTTCAGCAGGCCAATGGTTTTCAGGAGTTTTAGACATTCGACAGTGTGTTCACCAATTTCATTTTCAGCACGCTCCAATGAACTCTGTATAGATGTCCAAGCTTGCTTGTCTTGACTCGTCGGGGCATTTAGATAGCCATAAAAGTTGAAAATCAGGAAATCATACGCATTTGAAAGATTGAAAAAGGGGTTATTGCGACGGTCATATCCACGCAGACCCGTATAATCCTGGCTTTCCAAAAAGGTAAACAACGAGCGTTCGTTTTGCCCGTATCGCTGCAAGGCCAAGGCCAACACTGATGCAGAATAAAGATCAAGTGGGAATAGTTTCCGGGCGAGTTCAGCCGTATGACTAAATGACAGCGCTTTTGTCGCATTAAACGATTGAACCATTTTTTCGAGCGATTTGGGCGCCGTCCCCCACTCATCCGATTGGCTCAACCGTTCTCCGGCCAAATTGAGCAAATGTTCAACCGGTTCGTTAAATGGCACTTCCCTGAAACGCCCTTTCACTTTTGTCCATTCGAAGCGTTGGGCTTTTTGGAGTGTATGAGCATATACATCAAAGTTTTGATGGAGCGTCGTCAGCAGCAAAATACTATGGTCGGGGTTGTTGACAAATTCTGCGAGCTGTTGCAAGAAGTAGAGTTCCTTCTCCGGATTGTGTTTAGCGGCATATTCCAAAAATTTACCGAATTCATCCACCATCAAAACCAACAATGGGTTCTTTTTCCCCAAAGCATGATAACGGTTGTAAATCGCTGCAAAAATCTGTTCCGGGTGTTCGTTCCCATCATCTACTTCGAAGTATTCTGCAAAAAATTGACTAACAGAGCTGAATTCGGCAACCATATTCAAAACGGTGACTTTGGCATTTTTACCCAAGCCAATTTCAAAGTACCGCTTCCTGTCAGTCAATGTTTGTCCCAATGCCCACAAAAACGAAGACTTCCCCGTTCCATAAGACCCTATGATGTTGTACGAACGTATCCCCGATTCAACATCTGCCGATATTTGTTGGGCAATGCGGTTAGCGTTTAGCGTCGGGATGTAGGCAATATCCCGTTTTTGGTCACGCAAAATATTGACCGAAGGCGTATGCTTAATTGCCATAATAGTATGTGTTGAGGATAATGGAGGGGGATTCTGGTTTATTTTTGAATTGGAGTTCACGTACACCCGCATCGTCTTTGAAAACCAGGAATTTGAACTTTGGGTTTTGTACTAAGGCTTCAATCTTCTGGAGCAATCCTGTGCGATTAATTGCGAATATGGAACCTGGGCTATTGTGGCCGGTCATCATGGTCTCAAAATTGACGGACATTCCGTATTCTTCATTATCAAGAATCGCATAAAGTATAATTTCCGGAGGAAGTTCTTCGCGCTCGGTTTCTTCAATATGGTAAAAAGTCTGGTTGCCGGAACGGTCAAGCGTGCGTACTAATTTTAAATCCGCCAAAATGCCGGAAATAATATCCTCTTTGTCTTTCAGCGCTTCACTGCCGACATAAAGTTTTTGAAAAATTCCAAAATCGCTCTTAATGGTATTAGGGTTAAATTGAAACGGCATGGTTGTTTCTGACTTCCACTGCACAAATTTTATAAAATGCTCTTCAGTAAATTCGATGCGCTCTTTTCGTAATTCATTGAAAATAAGGGAGTATGTCGTTGCAAATCCTTTTTTGATCAGGTGGTAATGCAGTAGCCATAAGGTAGCGTCATCCTCAAGATAAGGATCATACCCTTCATCTTCAAGTAGCAAATCAGCCAAAACAGTGGGTTCATTCTGATCCTCAAGTAAATCGAAAGCCCGCAGCCAGTAACGAATTGCGCCGACCATATTTTTCCCAACGCCCAAATCCACGACGGCGTCTTCTGAATTAAAAGATTTGCCTTGCCGGATAAAGTCGTAGCCCTTTTTTAACCAAAGATGGCGGCATTGGAAGGATTCGTGACCGGAAAATGTGGGTTTTCTTACTACGGATATCATCTTGTCAATTTAGTGCGAAATTAGGAAGTTAAAACAAATGTTTGGAAATTAGGTGGAATTAGTCGTAAAAAAGTTAAAAGAACAAAGGCGCTGTCAATGCATATTAGGGTCAAAATTAATCTAATGGATCAACTCCAGATACCTCCCATAAGCTGTTCTTTTCCGCTCCAAATACCCTTCCCACCCATTAAACCGAATCACCTCCTCCTGCGAATATCCCAACCGCCGCAAATGATCCCCCACCATCGCCCCAGTCCGGTCGTACCCATGCAAGCAATGGATCAAGCAGCGGCCTTCCAGGAGTAGTTTGTGAATAGTCGGGGCGGCGTCCCTCTCCTGTGCATTGATCAATTTAAAATCAACCTTCCGTTCTTCGCAGAGCGCCTTTTCTTGTTCCGCCGGCATCCCGCCGGAGTCTTTGCCGTTGCCATTCAAGCGGATCACGCATCGGATCAATCCTTTTCGGAGCAGAGAGTCTAATTGTTCCAGGGTGAGTTGCGCGGAGCGATAATTATACCGTTCGCCGGGCACCTTAAACACATAACCCGGCAGGTCGATGTCGCGCAAATGAGGACGCTCCCGGCCAGCGTATTTTTTATTGGCTTCCCCAAGTACCCATGCTACGCAAAGACAAAACCCGAGAAAAAATAGGTTACGGAAAAGGCCGGGTGTTCCGGATTTAGGAGCGACACGTTTGGGTTGGCTCTTTTTCATATCGAATTCGGCATTACCGGCACCGATAAATAACCATCGCCACAGACGACAAATACACCTCCCCGCATTGGCCACCGGTGTTAACTATTTTTGCTTTACCGACTTCAAGCGTATCAGGCCGGTATGCGGATATTGGCCGGCTCGGATCCCGGTGCTGTATCTGCCCCAGTATCTCGGCATTCAACTTTTCTATATTTGGGATTTTGCCGTACCGGACCTCTTCGCCATGTTCATCGGCAAAGGTTCCATTGCTAAATTTCCCGCACAGGAAATCGTTGATTGAAATTTCGAAGAAGACCATATCGGTAGCCTTTATTTGGATGAATAGTATTTGTCGTTAAGCCTGTTTTCTCAGGTATTTTCCCGAAACCCATTCTTGCCGGTTCGCCGCGATTCTGCACCAGTTATTCTTTTCCTCGTACACCCGCAGGACAGCCCCGGTGGACGTAACATTTATCCGGCGACCGGACACATCCGGTTTGTCCCGGATGTTGAGGTTATTGGTTGTCACAGTAGCATAGTAGGCGACGGATAGCGGTGGCTGGTCGGGCTGATGGTCAAGGATCACCTGAACATGTGGGAGAAAGTTCGTTTCCGCCGCATCGACGGTGTTGCCGCCAAAGAAATTGGAGCCCGGGCAGGATTTGGTCATGCCGGCGCCGTTGGTGCGTTGGCCGGTCTTCAGGTCGAACCAGTGGTGATATACGACCTGGTTGGAATTGACCAGGATTCGGAAACGCCGGCACAGCGCTGCGGTGACTTGTAAAATAGCCTGGCGCTGTTCCGGCCGCATTTCATCGCCGCCAATATCAAAGTTGCCGATGTTCTCGATGCAGATAGAATGCGCATTGAATCCGAAGATGCAGGCCGGAGAAGATTCCAGGTTCCTGCCGGTGACGATCATACCATCGGGAAAAATGCTGAAATGCTGGCCGATATCCTGCCAGCCGTTCATCAGGGTATGAAAACTCTGCATCCCCTTTTGCAGGCCAAAATGGTTTTTGCCGTTAAAGCCGGCATAGTTTGGAGCGAATGTGTGATGCAACTGTACGGTAAACACCGTCCGGGCAACACTTTGTGCGGCAAGCCAGGCTTCAAACTCGGCTGGTGCGATTAGCGTAAAACCGAATTTCTGTGTCATGTAGTGCGATTTTTAGGCTTTACCCAGGTCGGACCGATTGAAAAAATCTTGTTTTTCGGGAAATTTCAACTGGTGCCTGGTATGGCCGGTTTTTCGGGTTGGTTACGGGTCTATTTGCTTGGTGTTGCCGGGGATGTACAATTTCGGTAAAGCCGGGTAAGTGCGTTGATCCAGTTCGGTGCTGTCCGGGGTTTGGGTCGGCTCGGCCGGGATGACGTCGTGTTTGCAGGCGGCGAAGAGGAGCAAGGCGAAAAGAGAGAGCAGGATGCGCATATATGATATAGGTGTGGATTACGGATCGGTGATTTTGCTAAAAAGCCGGGCAGAGCGAAAGGCTGGCATTCTCTTCTAAGGGGCTTGATGGGCTCGTGGCCTGTGGACGCCCTGCACCGGCGTTATTTTTTTAAACTACCCGTTATTTTATGTTGCAAATATGGATACTAAATTTATATTTCCCAATACCCCGGCCACAAAATTTTCCTGCAACCAGAATTGATGGATGGCGAACGCATCCCGTCCGTTTTGTTATCGGCTAAACCCTCTTTGACCGACTATCGCCCTCCACAACACATCCGGAGTTTACCCGTATTGTTGAAAGTATTCAGGATATAAATTCCCCCTCCCTGCCGGGAGAGGCTATTTCGTTTACCGCAAAGACGAATGGCTGGTTTCCTCCGAATTTCCTTATCTTTGCCCACGCATTATGAAATTCTACCCTGGCATGTTGTTCCTGTTCACTGTCTGCCTCGTTGCGTTGCCAACGAGCGGGGCTCGGGCTTGCGACGATAGCCAGGTCAGCCAGGAGACAACTTCAAAACAGGCTGACGACGAACATTGCGCCACTTCCGGTGACGAATGTGTAGAAACCCACCCCGGCCAGGAATGCCCGCCCGATACCGACGGCTGCGGCCATTGTCATTGCCCGGGTTGCGGCGCGACCGGCGGTATGACCTACGCCGGTTTTTTCAAAAATACTTTTTCCGAACTGTCGGCTTTTGACTGGTTGTATGCCGACCGGGCTTCCAATTTCTGTTATGATGCACCCTGCACTTCGGCGCATCTGGAAGCTTTGTTCCGTCCTCCCATATCGCATTTGGTTTAGTGACCCACTGCCGACGTAAACCGTCGTGACAGGGGCTTCCCGGCTTTGGCTTTGTGCCAGGGCCGGGTCATGGTATTTTCCCATTCACTCAATCCAAGTCATGTCATGTTGGACGGAATTATCCAATTTTCCATCAAAAATAAATTTATCATCGGGCTGTTCACGCTCGCGTTGGTAATCTGGGGCGTATGGAGCGCTACGCGGCTGCCGATAGATGCGGTGCCCGACATCACCAACAACCAGGTACAAGTCATCACCTTGTGCCCTACACTGGCCACCCAGGAGGTGGAGCAACTCGTCACCTATCCCATCGAAAAAAGCCTCGCCAACTTGCCCGACCTCGTGGAAATGCGCTCCATTTCCCGCTTCGGGCTGTCGGTCGTGACCGTGGTGTTCGACGATGCGGTGAACGTTTGGTTTGCCCGCCAACTTATCAACGAAAAACTCAAAGAGGCAGAAGAGGCCATCCCTGCCGGAGTAGGTACGCCCGAACTCGCGCCCGTAAGTACGGGTCTCGGCGAGGTGTATCAGTACGTCATCCACCCAAGAAAAGGCAGCGAAGACAAATACACCGCGATGGACCTTCGCACGATGCAGGACTGGATCGTGGCGCGCCAACTGTACGGAACGCCCGGTATCGCAGAGGTCAATAGCTTTGGTGGCATCCTCAAACAATACGAGGTGTCGGTGAATCCCAACCGGTTGCGGGCGATGGGCGTGACCATCCCCGACGTATTCGACGCTTTAAGCAAAAACAATGAAAATACCGGTGGGGCTTATATTGACAAAAAACCGAATGCTTACTTTATCCGGGGCCTCGGCCTGATTTCGAGCCTCGACGATGTGCGCAACATCGTGATCAAAACCGACGCGAACGGCGTGCCCGTGTTCGTCCGCGACGTGGCCGTGGTACAGTTCGGCGGCGCGGTGCGCTACGGGGCTTTGACGTACAACGGTGAAAAAGAAGCCGTCGGCGGCGTAGTGATGATGCTCAAAGGCGCCAATAGTTTCGATCTGGTGGGCAAGGTGAAAGCAAAAATGGGAACTATCCAAAAATCGCTGCCCGCCGACGTGGAAATCGAACCGTTTCTCGACCGCGCCGACCTGGTGAACCGCGCCATCAGCACCGTACAGACCAACCTTATCGAGGGCGCGCTTATCGTGATTTTTGTACTGGTGCTGTTTCTCGGTAACCTGCGGGCAGGGCTGATCGTGGCCTCGGCCATACCGCTTTCCATGCTTTTTGCCCTCGGCATGATGCGCCAGTTCGGCGTGTCGGCCAACCTCATGTCGCTCGGCGCCATTGACTTCGGCCTTATCGTGGACGGTGCAGTCATTATCGTGGAAGCGACGATGCACTACCTGGTCTTGCAAAAACTTGGCCGGCCTTTCACACAAGCGGAAATGGACGAGGGCGTAGGCATAAGCGCCGGCCGGATGATGAACTCGGCGGCCTTCGGTCAAATCATCATCCTGATTGTCTATCTGCCCATTTTGTCGCTGATTGGCATCGAGGGCAAGATGTTCGGACCGATGGCGCTTACTGTTGCGTTCGCCATTTTGGGTGCGCTGATTTTGTCGCTGACCTATATCCCGATGATGTCCGCCTTGTTTTTACCTAAAAATATCTCGCACAAAAAGAACATTTCCGACCGCCTCATGGATTTCTTTCAACGAGTCTACGCGCCGGTCATTCGCGGGGCTATCCGCTTCAAATACGCCGTGGTAGCGGCCACCCTTGTTTTGCTTGCCGTCAGTGTTTTTCTATTTACCCGTATGGGCGGCGAGTTTATCCCACAATTGCAGGAGGGCGACTACGCTTTCCACTGCATCCTGCCGCAAGGCACCTCGCTGTCGCAAAGCGTCGAGACTTCGATGCAAGCCACCCGCATTATCAAACAGTTTCCCGAAGTAAAAATGGTGGTGGGCAAAACTGGCAGCGCCGAAGTGCCTACCGACCCCATGCCGCCGGAAGCGACGGACATGATGGTGGTGCTGAAACCCATGAAGGAGTGGACGACCACGAAAGATTACAACGAACTGGCTGCCATGATCATGGAAAAATTGGAGGTCATTCCCGGCGTGTTTTTTGAGGCCAGCCAACCCATTCAAATGCGTTTCAATGAATTGATGACCGGGGTGCGGCAGGATGTGGCTATTAAAATCTTTGGCGAAAACATAGACACCCTCGCCGCCCTCGCCCCGAAAATTGCCGCCGTAGTGCAGTCCGTCCAAGGCGCCACCGCCCCGCAGGTGGAGCGCACAACCGGCCTGCCGCAAATCACCATCGAATACGACCGCCGCCGCATCGGCAATTACGGCATGAACATCGAGGGCATCAACCACGTAGTCAGCACGGCGTTTGCCGGAGCCGCTGCCGGGTCGGTGTTTGAGAATGAGCGGAAATTCGACCTCGTGGTGCGGCTCGACAGTGCCAGCCGCGGGTCCATCGACGACGTGAGCAACCTGTTCATTCCCACACCAGGCGGCCAGCAAATCCCGCTCAGTCAGGTGGCGACGGTGACGTTCAGGGAAGGCCCGGCGCAAATCAGCCGCGAGGAAGGCAAACGCCGCATCGTCATCGGGTTCAACGTGCGCGGGCGCGACGTGCAATCGGTCGTGCGCGAAATTCAGGGCAAATTGGACCAGCAGGCCGCGCTGCCCACCGGCTACTACTACACGTTTGGCGGTACCTTTGAAAACCTTGAAAAAGCCTCTGCCCGGCTTCAAATTGCCGTTCCGGTAGCCCTGGCGCTGATTTTTATGCTCTTGTTTTTCACTTTCAATTCGTTCAAAGAGGCGGGGTTGATTTTCACGGCCATCCCGATGTCGACTATCGGCGGGGTGTTCGCGCTGCTGCTGCGCGACATGCCATTCTCGATTTCAGCGGGCGTGGGTTTCATAGCCCTGTTCGGCGTGGCGGTTTTAAACGGCATTGTATTGATTGCCACGTTCAACCAGTTGCAAAAAGACGGCCTCGAAGACCCCATACAACGGGTGCTCGAAGGTACGCGCATCCGGCTGCGGCCCGTACTGATGACGGCGATGGTCGCTTCGCTCGGCTTTTTGCCGATGGCTATTTCCACCGGCGCGGGCGCCGAGGTACAAAAGCCTTTGGCCACGGTGGTCATCGGCGGCCTCATCACGGCCACCTTCCTGACGCTGGTAGTGCTGCCTTTGCTTTACCTGTTTTTGATTGGAAAAAACCGGGTGCGTCCTTCAGTGATCTTGCCGGTTTTGTTGCCCGTATTGTTGTTTTTCAGCACGAATGCCCAGGCGCAACGCCGCGTAACCCTGGAAGAATCTTTACAAATTGGTTTGGAACAAAACCTTTTGCTGCAAGCCAACGCTTTGGACATCGAGCGGGCAAAAGCCACGGTCGGGACTTCGTTCGAGTTGCCGAAAACGGGCGTTTTTATAGAGAATGAAGACCTCAGTACCGAGGATTCCAAAGGCATTCTCAAAATCGGGCTTTCGCAAACGGTACAATACCCGACGGTGTACAAAGCGCGAAAAAGCCTGTTCCGGGAACAGGTCAAATATGCCGAACTGACGCGAACCCGCACCGAAGCGGAATTGAAGCGGGACATCCGCACGGTGTACTACCAGCTCGCGTATTTGCAGGAAAGACAGTTGATGTACAGAGGCTTGGACACGCTCTATGCCCAACTCGCCGACGCTGCCGCGCTACGCGCCCGTACGGGCGAAAGCACGGGGCTGGAAAAAATAGCCGCCGAAGCCCGTCTCCGCGAACTGCGCACCCAACAGCAACAACTCGACCGGGAGGTAGCCGTGGAACAGCAATCGCTGATGCAATTGCTCAACGCCGCCGAGCCGCTGCTGCCTGCCGAAGGGCCGCTGCAAAAACTGCCGGTAAGCGCCGCTTCTGACCTTGCCAACCATCCCCTGCTGCTGCTCCAACGGCAAAACGTGAACCTCGCCGCCGCCGACATTTACCTGCAACGGCAGGGTCTGAAACCGGATTTTTCGGGGCGGGCATTCACGCAGCGCCTATACGGCATTTCGCCCACATTTTCGGGTTTTTCCCTGAGCGTGGGCGTGCCGATTGCGGGCAAAAGTTTTCGGCAAAAAATCAAATCTGCGCAAATCGGCAGCGCCGTGCAGCAAAAACAACTGGAATACCAAACCCTTTGGCTCAACACCGCTGCCGCCTCGGCACGTCTGGAGTTGGAGAAAAACAACGCCGCACTTCAATTTTACGAAACCACCGGGTTAGTCCAGGCTGACGAGATCACGCGCGCGGCCACCGCAGCCTACCGCGCCGGGGAAATCAGCTTTGCCGACCTCGCGCAATATCTCGCGCAGGCCGCCGGTATTCGCCAGAATTATTTGGACAACCTGAACCAGTACAACCACGCGGCCATCCAACTCTATTTCCTTAACAATCAATAATTTTTGGACCATAACATCATGAAAAAATATAGCATCGCCGGCTTCGCGCTGGCTTTCGCCATCCTGACCGCTCCTTTTGTTTTCAACGCCTGCTCTGGCAGTGCCGCTTCCGGCGAAAAAAAGGAAGAAGCCGGCCACGAAGAAGCAGGTCACGACGAGCATGAAAACACCACGACCGTGTCGCTTACAACGGAGCAGATGAAGGCTGTCGGCTTACAACTCGGCGGCGTGGAGCAAAAAAACCTCACCTCGACGCTCAAAGCCAATGGCTACCTGCGCGTACCCAACCAGAACAAGGCCAACGCCACGACCCTCTACGGTGGTGTGATAAAAACCTTGCTTGTACAACCCGGAAGTGTGCTGAAAGCGGGGCAGACGGTGGCGACGATCTCCAACCCGCAGATTATTCCGATGCAGGAGGAGTACCTCACGCTGGCTTCGCGCATCACGCTGGCCGAACTCGAATACAACCGCCAAAAGGAATTGAACAGCGGCAATGCCGGGGCGCTCAAAAACCTGCAACAGGCTGAAAGCGAACTCAATACTCTGCGCACCCGCCGCGCTTCACTCCGCCAGCAACTGCAACTTATGGGCATTGCGCCGGAAAAACTGACAAACGATAACCTCGTTACCAGCCTGTCGGTGCGCAGCCCGCTAAACGGAACGGTGAGCAGCGTTATGGTCAAAATCGGTTCGTACCTGGACGTGAACACGCCGGTAGCCGAAATCGTGGATAACAGCCAGTTACACCTCGACCTGTTTGTGTACGAGCAGGATTTGCCCCGGTTGCGCAACAACCAGGTCATACATTTTACGCTTACTAACAACCCCGGTAAAGAATACGACGCGGTCATTTATTCCATCGGCAACGCTTTTGAGGAAGATACGAAGACCATCCCGATACACGCCCAGGTGAAAGGCGATAAAGCAGGTCTTATCGAGGGTATGGGCATTACGGCGGTGGTCAGTCTTGGCAAAGCCACCGTACCCGCCGTGCCTGCCGATGCCATCGTGACCCACGAAGGACAGGATTTTATTTTCATCCGGACGGACGCACACCGCGAGGAGGAACACCACGACGAAGCCGAAACCGGCCATCAACAAGAAGAAGCACACGACCATACTGAAAAAGAGAAAGCGGGACACGATCCCGCCGAAGCTGGGCCTGTGTTCGAGAAAATAGCCGTCCGGCGCGGCACGACGGATGTGGGCTATGCCGAAATCACGCCACTCTCCGATCTCCCCAAGGATGTGAAAGTAGTGGTAAAAGGCGCGTTTTTTCTGCTGGCCAAAATGAATAACAAGGGCGAGGGACACGCGCACTAAGGAAAATTAGGGTTTGTTCCCGGGAGGGCGGCGGTTTGAAGTCGTCGCTCTCTTCAGGGAATCTTCCTTTTACTTCATTGTTCTCATCAAATAAATTCAACGCCATGAAAAAGACAATCACCTTTTTACTTGCGATTGTTGCATTCTGCCAAAGCTTCCATGCCCAGGAACCTACCTTGCCGCGAGGTCTTTCCGAAGCCGAACAATCGTGGCTTGTACAGGGAGCATTCGGATTCAACCCACCCCCGCCCTTCGGCATCACCGACCCGCCTGCACTACCTGTTCGGGCGATGGCCGAGTGGGAAGAACTACAAGCGTTGGTAGTGGTTTGGCGTTCCTATAAAGACATTCTGGCCGGTATAATCAATGCAGCGAAGCAGGAATGCAAAGTCGTAGTGGCATGCTCCAATATTCAAACCTGCAAAACCGAACTGACGAGCTACGGCGTGGACTGGTCTCAAAACGTGGACTTCATTCAAGCATCGAGCAACAGTTTCTGGGTGCGCGATTACGGCGGGCAGCCTTGCTACCTCAACGATGTGGATTCTCTGGCCTGGGTAGATTGGATTTACAACCGCCCGCGTCCACTCGACGACGTGATGCCGGAATTGTTCGGGCAATATTTCAACATGCCGGTCTATACCACTACCGTCGCACCCAATGACCTGGTGAATACCGGGGGCAATTTTATGACCGACGGTATAGGACGGGCTTTTGCCTCCAAGCTCGTACTCGATGAGAACGATTCGACTAATACCTGGGGTCAAAGTAACCATTCCGAAGCGGAGGTCGGGGAAATCATGGATGCCTATTTAGGTATAGATCCGTACATCAAGATGACCATCTTGCCTTACGACGGTATCCACCACATCGACATGCACATGAAACTGCTGGACGAGGTGACGCTGCTCGTGGGGGAGTACCCTTCGGGAATCGCCGACGGACCGCAAATCGAGGCGAATTTGCAGTATGTGTTGAGCAATTTCACAAGTTCCTACGGTACGCCGTTTAAAGTCATTCGTGTACCGATGCCGCCCGACAAAAACAACCTTTATCCGCACCAGGGCGGCAACTACCGCACTTACGCTAATGCGGTTTTTGTCAACAAGACGATTATCGTACCGACGTATAAAGAACAATACGACACCACCGGCTTGCGTATCTGGCGAGAGTCTATGCCGGGCTATAATATCGTGGGTGTGGATTGCGACGCAATGATTTTCCTCGGTGGTGCAGTTCACTGTATTACTAAAGAAGTCGGCGTAACGGACCCCTTAGCGATCAGCCACCGCCGTCTCGACGACATTACCGACGTCAACCCGCCGGCATACGAGGTGAAGGCTACTATTCGCCACAGAAGCGGCATTACAAGTGCGTCCGTCTTTTATAAAACCGATCCGGGCGCCACATACCAGGAACTGCCGATGGCGCTTGTCAGCCCCGTTGAAAACCTTTGGACGGCTGCTATCCCGCAACAGCCGGGCGGCTCTACGGTCTATTACTACATCCATGCTACGGCAAACTCTGGCAAACAGATCGCCCGGCCGATGCCCGCCCCAGAGGGTTATTTTCGATTTAAAATCAATGTCTCGACCGGTACCACCGACCTTGCAAAGGAAAATACCCGACTCGGCGATGTGTTCCCTAATCCGGCGGGCGCAATCACCTGTATCCCCGTGTTTAGCGCGGACAACAGCACCGCGACGCTCGAATTGAGCGATTGCCTCGGACGCCGGTTGGAAACGATTTTTTCGGGTACGCTTCCGGCAGGTGAATCCAAATACTTTTTCCATGCCGACAGGCTGCAAAGCGGGGTTTATGTTGTCAGCCTGCGTACCGCGAAAGGCATTTTTTCACAGAAAGTTTTGGTAAAAAACAATTGAAAACCATGCACATTCATTTTTCAATAAAAACGGTCTCGGTATGTCGATAAACGCAACTCCCCACGTCCACGTCTACGATGCGCAAGGCCGTATGACCTGCTGCTCGCTCGAAGAAAAAATAGAAATCAAAACTGGCCCGCCACCGCTCCGGCCGCACGAAGAGGGCGACGGGCACGACCATGATCACGAAGGCATTAGCGCTTGGCGCGAATACCTGCCCGCCATAACCAGTT
Source organism: Bacteroidota bacterium (assembly GCA_963169325.1). GTDB lineage: Bacteria > Bacteroidota > Bacteroidia > Chitinophagales > Saprospiraceae > M3007. Next base: position 4,771 of record CAUJEY010000270.1, on the reverse strand, counting down.
TCGTGTTGTTGCTCAGCGGCATTGCAATGGACGAGTACGTGCAACCCGCGTTTTTCAGGGGTTGGGTTCGTCCGGTTTGGTACCTGGCGGCCTACCTCCCGGTAGGTTGGCCGGTGCTGAAAGAAGCAGTGCAAGCCATCGGTAAGGGTGAATTTTTTACCGAGTTTTTCCTGATGAGCCTGGCGACCATCGGCGCGTTCGCCATTGGTGAATACCCGGAAGGCGTCGCGGTGATGCTTTTTTACGCTGTCGGCGAATTGTTTCAGACGGCGGCGGTGCGCCGCGCCAAAGGCAACATCAAGGCCCTGCTCGATGTGCGACCAGATGAAGTAACTATTTTGGAAAACAGCCAAACCAAAACCATAAAAGCCGAAAGCGTCGGTATCGGCGCCGTTATTCGACTCAAACCCGGCGAAAAACTGGCCCTGGACGGCGAGTTACTATCCGAGACGGCTTCCTTTAACACGGCAGCGCTCACCGGCGAGAGCAAGCCCGATACCAAAACAAAAGGCGACGCCGTATTGGCAGGTATGATTAACCTAAATACCGTGTCACAGGTGCGCGTGACGACGGCTTATACCGACAGTAAACTGTCCAAAATACTGGAATTAGTACAAAATGCCACTGCGCAAAAAGCGCCGACGGAGTTGTTTATCCGCAAGTTCGCTAAGATTTATACGCCCGTGGTGGTGGTGTTGGCCGTGCTGCTTGTCGTGGCGCCGTATTTCGTCGTGGCAGATTATTCCTTCCGGGACTGGTTGTACCGCGCGCTGATTTTCCTCGTTATTTCCTGCCCCTGCGCGTTGGTGATTTCCATTCCGCTGGGCTATTTCGGCGGCATCGGCGCGGCGAGCCGAAATGGTATTTTGTTCAAAGGCAGCAACTTTTTAGACATCATGGCAGCGGTGAAAAACGTGGTGATGGACAAAACAGGGACTATGACCGAAGGCGTTTTCAAAGTACAAGAAGTCAAAATCAACCCTGGTTTTGATGAAAAAAAGACCCTTGCATGGGTCAATACTTTGGAAAACAACAGTACGCACCCCGTCGCCACGGCCATCCATCTATATGTCGGCGCGGTGGACAACTCGCTGAAATTCACTGAAACAGAAGAAATTGCCGGACATGGACTGCGGGCAGTTTTGAACGGCAAACCCGTTTTGGCCGGCAATTTCAAACTCATGGAAAAGTTCGGCATCGCCTTCCCCGCCGAACTAGCCGACATCCCTTACACGATTATCGCCATTGCCGAAAACGGGCAATTTGCCGGTTACATCACCATTGCCGACCAAATCAAAGAAGATGCGCTCGCTACCGTCCAAAAATTGGAGAAACTCGGTGTGCAAGTCACCATGTTGAGCGGCGACAAAACGGCGGTCGTCAAATTGGTGGCCGAAAAATTGGGCATCAAAAATGCTTTTGGTGACTTGTTGCCAGAAGACAAAGTGAATAAAGTCAAGGAGATAAAATCCCGTGGCGAGTCCGTAGCCTTTGTCGGCGACGGCGTGAACGACGCGCCGGTGGTGGCCCTCAGCGACGCGGGTATTGCTATGGGCGGCCTCGGCTCGGACGCCACCATCGAAACGGCAGACATCGTGATTCAGGACGACAAGCCCTCGAAAATACCGGTAGCCATCCACATTGGTAAGGTTACCAAGCGCATCGTTTGGCAAAATATCGGGCTGGCCTTCGGCGTGAAGGCGGTAGTGCTGGTACTCGGCGCAGGCGGCTTGGCAACGATGTGGGAAGCGGTATTCGCGGATGTGGGCGTGGCGTTGCTGGCGATTTTGAACGCGGTGCGGGTGCAGAAAATGAATTTTTCCTGAACGCGATTTTTCCCATGATTGGCGGATCATTAAGGTTGTCTTGGTACCTGTATCTGATCCCGCTACTCTGGGCGATCATCGGAACGTCGGCCGCATTTGTACTGGGGGTACGGGAAGATTTTGGGTTGACTGCGGCTGCAATCGTTTTTGTTGGTTTTCAGTTTTCAGGCCGCTTTTACAAGGCCGCCTGAACTACAACAAAGAGAGACAGACCATTTATTACACCTTGAAAGCCGAACATTTGCCCGTCATTTGTCCTTGGTTTGCGCACATTGCTGCGAAACCTGTTTGAAACGCTAAATAATCGAAACATGAAACTTGAAAATTCAGCGCCGCTTGCCGGCCTCTTCACGGCGGTCGCCTCATCGCTATGCTGCATCACTCCGGTCGTGGCGTTTCTGGCCGGAACCAGTAGTATGGCTTCCGCTTTTTCCTGGATCGAACCAGCACGGCCTTACCTGTTAGGTGTAACTGTCTTAGCCTTGGGCTTTGCCTGGTATCAAAAGTTGAGACCCGTACCGGTGGACGATTGTGGCTGCAAGCCCAACCATAAACAGCCGTTTATACAAACCAAAACCTTTTTGTTTTTTATAACCGCGTTTGCCGTTGTTACTTCGGCATTCCCACTTTATGGAGGCATATTTTTCCAAAATGCCGGTAAACAATCGGTCAATCTGGAACAAAATCAGATTCAAAAGGTGGAAGTGAGTATCGAAGGAATGACCTGTGCAAGTTGTGAGCATCATATCAAAGCTGAAATAGACAAACTGCCAGGCATAGTTGAGGCAACTGCTTCATTTGCCGATGCTCAAGCTACCGTCCTCTTCGACCCGACCAGGATTACCGTCGTGGAAATTGAAAAGGCAATTGATGCAAGCGGTTATTCGGTGATCCACTCAAAAAGTCTGCAAAAATGAATACCATACTTTTGGAATCAGTAATCACTTGCCCCAGTTGCGGTCATAAAAAGCAGGAAACAATGCCTACGGATTATTGCATGTTTTTCTATGAATGTGAAAACTGTAAAACACTACTGAAACCCAAACCGGGTGATTGTTGCGTGTTTTGCTCTTACGGTTCTGTGAAGTGTCCGCCGATCCAGGAAAATAAAGGGTGTTGCTAAAATCATCTTGAGTCATCCAATGACCGAAAACTTGCCATCGGTCAAGTGTGTGCAATTTTGTACCTCCTTCTCCACCAGTCCATCAAGGCCATACCGAGGCAAATAAAGATCACAGCAATCAATATTGCAGGAACCGGGTTCTTCTTTATCCACTGCGGGTCCATAAACAACAACGGGATCATATAGGTACAGTTTGCGCCGGAGCCGGCAGTTTCGCCTTACGTCCCACCTTTTGAATCCATCCCTGGTACAATCCATTTTTCAATTCCCGCACATCGCTAAACCCCAGTTTCCGAAGGGCGCCGGCGGCAATCGTCGTGCGTTGGCTTCCAGAAGGCCGCAAACAACAAACCACCGTCAAACAATCCCTGAACGGCAAAAGCAGTTCGGCATGGCGCGAAATCTCGTTGTAGGGTATCTTCCACCCCCCGGCATCCAAAGTAGCCTGACGATAGGGTTCCCGCACGTCAATGCAGAGCATCGGTTGGCCGGTTTGAACAAACCTGAGTATTTCGTTGAAGTCGATGGTTTTCATGGTCAGAGATCGTTGATGAATTGATCGCTTTTACCATCACAACGCATACAACCCTGGGTAATCAGGGCATCCGGCAGGCCACCCAAGGCACTGACGAGGTATTCTTTGGCCGGCCGTCTCTGATACCATTGGTTCAAGCCCTTGGCATTCCATTCCGAGGGTTGGATGTTCACGGCTTTGAAAAAACCTTTCACGCGCGATTGCATGGCGGGTGTCCACTCGGAGGTGGGAATACCGAATACGTTTCTGATACCATCCCACTCGGCGGTTCCGACTTCCTTGTCTGCACTGTAGGTGGGTTCCAACCAATTGCCGGAGGTGAAGGATAGGCAAAACGGCGGTTTGGGAATATACTGCGAAGGCACTCCAATGATGGTTCCGCAGCGTTTCGAGGCCTTTAGTACAACCAGGTCGGGCAACTGTCCATCCGGACTGTTCAGGTATTGCCAGATGACACTGGCTCCGAAATATTTCATCGTAAAATCGGAAGGCTCCACATCCACGGCGAGGAAAAAGCCGCGCAACCGGGCTTCAAAATCCGGCGTCCAATCAGCATCAGGCACACCCAGGAAAGCCTTGGCGCCGGACGGGGTCACGGCATTTTGAAAAGGTGGCAGGTTGTCGGGAATGTTCTGGCAAGGCAAGGGGCCGGGCGGTGGATCATCACCAGGTCCATTACCGTTTTCACCACCTGTGCCCGGAGCGGCTTTGGTAGGTCGAAAAAGAAAGACCACCAACAGTAGCAAACCGATTGCTACTGCCGCGACAATGACGATATGGGAAATACTTTTCATTCCTTCTTTTTTATGATGATGGCGATAATCAAAAGCGCGATAATGCCCACTCCCGCGTAAATCAAAATCATGTCGGTGCGCCGGCGGTTTTCGTTGACCTGGGCCAGCGGGTCTTGTAGTTCTGCTTGCGCGTTGAGCAGTTGCTGGAAGTACGCTTGCGCTGAAAGGACAGTAGGCTCCAGGGCAGTGGAGATCGTATCGAACACACTGCCGATAGCCTGGAACAGCGACGGCAACCAATCGACGCTTGCCTCACTTTGGGTTACTTGTCCTTGTTCTTCCATAGCAATGCGCTGAGCAGGATTAGAATGACAATGGCGATAAAAAACAACACCCAGCGCGTCTGCGCGTTGGATGTTTCCGTGGCCTGCTGCACTTGCCCGACTTTCGTTTCCTCCCCCGGCACCCCGCACACATTGGCGCCGAAATAATCGACGAGCATGACGGGATCGAAGTTGTTGCACAGGTATTCGTTGGTGGAGGCGTAGGCAGA
>CAUJEY010000269.1 GCA_963169325.1 Bacteroidota bacterium | reverse complement strand
CCCGACGAAATACACTTCTGGCGGAGTTCGCCTGTGAAAGCCGATGAAGAAGTTCATAGGAAAGCCGTATGCGGGAAAACCGCACGTACGGATTGACGAGGGGGAGAAGCGGCAGCGCCGCTTCTCTCTACTCTACCGGGAAACTAAAAATTCGTCGCAAGGGAATTTTCTGCGGGAACTTATGAGACAGCCTCCACAACCGTAACGCGTAAAATTTTGTTTAGGCTGAAATAAATTCGGGGGCAAAAGGTACCTTCGCCTCGTATTTAAGGATACGTCAAAAAACATAAAATCAAGACTCTTACACACAAAACGTTATGATCGAAATTAGAAAATTCCTGCCTCTTATTCTCCTGGGTGTACTGTTGCTGCTGGTATTCAGTATGTGCGGCACTTACAACAAAGCGGTTGAAAAAGACGAAAAAGTAAAAAAAGCCTGGTCGCAGGTAGAAAACCAATACCAACGCAGGGCCGACCTGATCCCCAACCTGGTGAATACGGTGAAAGGTTATGCCAATTTTGAACAATCAACCTTACAGGCCGTCGTGGAGGCCCGTGCCAACGCGACGAAAGTAACCATCCAGGCCGATGACCTCACACCGGAGAACATCCAGAAGTTTGAGCAAGCGCAAGGCGCACTCAGCAGTTCCCTGGGGCGATTACTGGCCGTGGCGGAAAACTACCCGGACCTGAAAGCCAATCAGAGTTTCCTCGGCTTGCAAACACAATTGGAAGGCACGGAAAACCGCATTTCCGTGGAGCGGAAAACGTTCAACGAAGTGGTGAACGAATTCAATTCATATATCCGGCAGTTTCCGACGAACCTGTTTGCCGGCATATTCGGCTTTTCGCCAAAAGGTTATTTCCAGGCAACGGCGGGGTCGGAAAAAGCGCCGGAAGTAAAGTTTTAACCATGCTTTTCACAAAAGAGGAAGAAGCCCGCATCATGCAGGCTATTGGCGCTGCCGAGCAACGGACAAGCGGCGAAATACGCCTTTTTGTAGAAGACTTCTGCGACCGCGACCACCCGGTGGAGCGCGCAGCCGAGTTGTTTCAATCGTTTGGCATGTTTAATACCAAACAACGAAACGGCGTCCTGATCTATCTGGCGGAAAAATCGCGCATGTTCGCTATTTGGGGCGATGCCGGTATCCACGAGCGCGTCGGTTTCCAGTTTTGGGATGCCGAAAAACAACTGTTGCGGGCGCAATTACTGGAGGGTAATGCCTGCGAGGGGATTTGCCAGGTCGTAGCCCAAATCGGCGAACAACTCCGGCATCATTTTCCCGCCGATCCGCATGACAATGAAAATGAACTTCCCGATGAGATTATATATGGTTGACGATAGACGGTTGACGGTTGACGGTAGACGGTTGACGGTTGACGGTGGACGGTTGACGGCTGAGGGCCGGCGACGAAACGGCTTTGTTAAAATGCTGCTGCCCGGTTTGCTGGCCTTGTTATGGGCATTCTGTTTGCCTGCGCAAACGGACTCGGATGTTTTTCCGCCCAAACCGGACCCCGCAGTGTATGTACACGACTACAGCGGCTGGCTATCGGCAGGGGAAAAAGCCATGCTGGAGGAAAAACTCCGGCGGTACACGGATTCTACTTCCACACAGATCGTGGTGATGATTCGCCCGGATATCGGCGATTATGACAAATCATCGTATGCTTTCGAATTGGGCAACCGCTGGGGCATCGGCCGTAAAAGTAAAAACAACGGTGTGCTGATGCTCATCAAATCGGAGCCGCCGCAACGTGGTATTTTTATTGCCACCGGCTACGGTACGGAAGGCGCTTTGCCCGATATTACGGCCGGGCAGATCATCCGAAACACGATGGGCCCCTACTTCCGGCAACAACAATACTATCAGGGTATCGATGCCGGCCTCAACGACATCATCCGGGCTTTAGCCGGCGAATTTAAATCGGAACCGGGAGATAGAAAAAAGGATAGCGGAGCCGGGTTTATTGTGCTGATTGTTTTGTTGCTCATCATCCTGTTTATTGTTTTCATCGTACGCGCAGCGCACAAGGGCGCCTCCTACACCGGTAAAAGCATTGACCACCGGCCAAGGCGCCGCGGCGGTGACGATTGGTGGATCGGCGGCGGCGGTTTTGGCGGCGGTGGCGGCTGGGGTGGCGGCGGCGGTGGCGGTTTCGGCGGTGGTGGCGGCGGATTCGGCGGCGGCGGATTTGGCGGTGGCGGCGCCGGCGGCGATTGGTAATAAAGGGGAATATTTTTACCTCGGATGGTTGATTTTTTGAAAAAAATCAACCATCCGAGGTGAAAATATTTACAGATAAAAACCGTGAAATAACATACCGAGAATGAGTTTGCAAAACACACCGATATATTTTGCCCCGTCCGACATACACGGTATGGGCGTATTTGCTGCCGAACCTATAGAAGAAGGCGCGGTGATTGAAATTTGTCCGATCATCCTGTTCCCCAAGGCGCAACTCGCCGCAGTCCGGCAAACCATTCTGGACGATTATTATTTCGATTGGGGCGACGACGGCGAGTGGTACGCTTTTGCGCTCGGCAACGGCTCCCTGTACAACCATTCCTTTACACCCAACGCCGATTACGGGATGGATTTTGAAAACAAAACAATCGACATCTATTGCCTGCGGCCAATTGCCGCCGGTGAAGAAATCTGTATCAACTACAATGGCTCACCCGACGACCAAAGTAAGGTTTGGTTTGAGTTGGAAGCGGATATCAAAAATGGATAAATCAACAGCACTGACCTACGAGTCGGCTTATGCCGAGCTGCAACAGATCGTCCAGGACCTCCAGGGTGAAATGGTGGATATCGACGATTTGGCGCTGAAAATCGAGCGGGCACAGGAACTGGTCCGCTTTTGCCGCGAGCGGCTGCGGCAGGTGGAAGCGGAAGTGGGGAAAATTGTGGAGTGAATTGCCACATCTACTCACTCATCGTGAATTTATACCCAACTCCCCGGATCGAATGAAAAAACCGGGGTTGTTTGGGGTCTTCTTCAAAATATTTTCGGAATGCGAGGATAAAGTTGTCGATCGTGCGGGTGCTGGGGAATACGTCGTACCCCCAAACGGCCTGTAAAATCTGATTGCGGCTCACCACTTCATTTTTGCGCTCTACCAGAAGTTTCAATAACATGGCTTCTTTTTTGGTGAGGGTAATGGCTTCGCCGCGGAAGGTGGTGCCTTCGTAGGTTTCAAAATTGACGAAGTTATTGCCAAATTCGAACTGATCGATGGCTTCGCCTTTGACGCGCTGGCTGCGGCGCAACAGGTTGCTGACGCGCAACAGCAGTTCTTCCAGGTTGAACGGTTTGGTCAGGTAATCGTCGGCGCCGCGTTTGAGGCCGGCAATACGGTCCTGCGCCATGTCTTTGGCTGTCAGAATAAGTATAGGTACCTCGTGGTTGCTGAGCCGCACCTGTTCGGTAATACTGAAGCCGTCCACCTCGGGCAGCATGACATCGAGCAACAGCAGGTCGAAATGCTGACCGCCGATCAGGTCGAGGGCTTTTCGGCCGTTTCCCGTACTGACCACTTCATAACCCTCGGCTTCGAGGTTGAGCTGGATGAGGTCGCGGATATTTTCTTCGTCTTCTACGAGTAGAATGCGCATTTTGTTGGTGGTTAAATTTTTAAATCCCGCAAATCCAGGTTAAAACCCTGGCATACCTGCTCACCGTTCAATATGTGGTCAAAACTATCGATTGTATCCAGTGATCCGTCTTGCCGGTACACGTATGCTTTTTGAGCAACCGGATCGATGAGCCAGGCGAGTTGTACGCCGTTTTTGATCCAGGTATCAGTCATTTTCTTTTTCAGTTTTCCCAGGCGGTCTGATGAAGACCGCATCTCGATAACAAAATCAGGAACAAGGTGCGGGAATGTTTTGCGATCGTTTACCGATAAACCGGCAACTTTTTCTCCGGAAATCCAGGCGCCATCTGACGCTCGAGTGGAGGTGTCCGGAAGTTTGAAACCTGTGCTTGGGCTGCAGACCTCACCGCGTTTGTGCGTGAGCCACCAGGCAAAAAGGTAACCATAGGCGCGTCCTTCCCGAACGCCACTATCAAAATCAACTGGAGGCATAATAATGAGGGTTCCGTTTTTGTCTTCTTCGATGCGCAAATGGCCGTTTTCGGTAGAAAAATCCACGAGCTCCTGCTCGGTCAGCCGCCGGGAGAATTTTAGTTCAAACGGCCCTTCCGGGAACGTTCTATGTCGGCTGTTTGCCTGGACAACGTTGGTTTCACCCACTCTGAGCGCTTTAACTGCTGCTGTCATAGTCGAAATTTTTTCAAAGATACAAAAACGACGGCATAGTTCTATATAGCCACCGTCAACCCTCTAACCAGAAACCCTCCAACCAGAAACCTTCTGATCAATCCATTTCCAAATTAATATCCACTTTTTCATGCCAGGGCAGCCCGTCCAGATTCAGCCGTTCCATAAACGGATCGGGGTTGAATTCTTCCACATTGAATACGCCTTTGCCGGTCCATTTACCTTCGAGGATCATGCGGGCGCCGATCATGGCCGGCACGCCGGTGGTGTAGCTGACGCCCTGGGTGCCGGTTTCGCGGTAGGCCTCCTGGTGCGAGCAGTTGTTCCAAACGTAATAGGTGCGCTCTTTTCCGTCCTTGATGCCTTTGATGCGGCAACCGATAGAGGTAAAGCCCGTGTAATTTACGCCCAGTTCTTCCGGGGCGGGCAGCACGGCTTTTAGGAATTGCAGCGGTACGATGTCCACACCTTTGTAGCGAATGGGCTCGATGCCGGCCATACCGATGTTTTGAATAACGCGCAGGTGGGTAAGATAGGTTTCGCTAAAGGTCATCCAGAATCGGGCGCGTTTGAGCGTGGGGAAGTTTTTGACCAGGCTTTCCAGTTCCTCGTGATAAATGAGATAGGAGCGTTTCGGCCCGATTTCCGGGTAGTTGATATCTTTCCAGATTTCGTGCGGTTCCGTTTCCACCCATTGGCCGTTTTCCCAATATTTCCCCCTTTGCGTTACTTCACGGATGTTGATTTCGGGGTTGAAATTGGTGGCAAATGCTTTGCCGTGGCTGCCGGCATTGGCGTCTACGATATCCAGTTCGTGGATTTCGTCGAAGTAGTGTTTTTTCGCGTAAGCGGTGTACACGCTTGTCACGCCGGGGTCGAAGCCGCAGCCCAACAGCGCCAGAATGCCTTTTTTCTTGTACCGATCCTGGTACGCCCATTGCCAGGAGTATTCAAATTTGGCCACTTCTTTGGGTTCGTAATTGGCCGTATCCATATAATGCACACCGGTTTCCAGGCAGGCATCCATGAGCGGAAGATCCTGGTAGGGTAGGGCGACGTTGATCACCAGATCGGGTTGGAATTTCCGGATCAGGGCCACGGTTTGTTCCACGTTGTCGGCGTCGACCCGTGCGGTTTTAATTTTACGTCCGCCATAAGCCTTGTGAATGGCATCGGCGATGGCATCGCATTTTTTCTTGGTACGGCTGGCGAGCAGGATTTCGCCAAAGATATCGCGGTGTTGTGCGCATTTGTACGCCACTACGCGGCCTACGCCGCCGGCGCCGATGATGAGAACTTTAGACATAGTTGTAGTGTGAAGGGGAATGGATTTGTTAGATGTTCCTGAAAATGATTTTTTCAAAAATCATTTTCAGGAACATCTAACAAATCCATTTACGAATTTAAAAACGTGAATAAAATGAAGTGTCTTTTCTTGTTTGGTATTTGTTGGGGCAAATGTAGGCAAAAGCCTTATTTTTGAGCCGGATACGTTAAACTTCACGGTTTGAAATTTGTAAATGGATTGTACCGGGGTGTTTTTTAAATGTTTTTTTTTTAAAAAAAAAATTTTAAAAAACCCCGGGCAAAACAAAAACCCCCGAGAAAAAAGAACCCC
>CAUJEY010000268.1 GCA_963169325.1 Bacteroidota bacterium | reverse complement strand
GACAAACAATTGAATATGAACTGTTTATCCAGATTTCTCGCTGCGCTCGAAATTACCCGGATACGTCTGGCATTCCTAACGCAGTGAGGCCATGTGTTCCCGTGTTAATTTCGAGCGCAGCGAGAAATCTGGATAAACAGTTCATATTCAATTGTTTGTCATGTCGACCGAAGGGAGACATCTGATGGATCAATATACGGATTTGTGGGTAATCGATAGCCTTCCAACCCTCAAACCTTCAAACCCTCAAACCTTCAAACTCTCAAACCTTCAAACCCTCAAACCTTCAAACCCTCCAACCTTCAAACCCTTTCGAGGGCAAATGTACCGCGGTCCATTTCCTCAAACCCTCTTTTTCGAATTCCATTAATTCGTTCGGTCAACCGTGGTTTTGCCAAACATGATTTTAAAAATGGGCCTTTTTGCCGTTTTTGGAAATGCTTGATTTTCAGCGGCTTGTTTTTTATTTTAAAAATTAATTTTTGAAAAAACGGCTGTTTGCCACTTTCCGGTTCGCGGAAAGTCCAGATGGAAAAACTTCTGTCTGTTGGGGGAAAACGAAAAAAATGCCGTGCAACGAAGCGGCGGGCCACCATACTTTAGCCGAAAATCCGGGCAAAACCGGAATTGTTTCTACATAACATGGGTACGACAAACTGGGGTTCTGCAACGGCAATTTTACTGACGGTTTATGCCGCGGTGCTGCTGTTTTTTGTCGTACGTGCAGCGCGGCGCACCAAATCATTGGCCGACTACGCAGTGGGCAGCCAGGGCTTTTCGCCGGTGGTGGTGGGCTTGTCGCTGGCGGCCGGCGTGACCAGCGCCGCCACGTTTATCATCAATCCGGGGTTTGTGGCCCTGTACGGCTGGAGCGCTTTTCTGGCCATGGGCATCGTTTTGCCGATTGGTATGATCGGGTCGCTCATTGTGCTCACGCGCAGCTTCCGGCGCTACGGCTCCTCCGTGAAAGCGCTGACGCTGTCGCAGTGGATGGGCAAACGGTACGAGAGTCCCGGTTTTGCGCGCTGGTTCGCCGTGTTGTCGCTGTTGCTCATCACATTTATCGTGCTGATCTGCGTGGGCATGACCAAGGTAATCGCCTCCGCTTTGGGAGCCGGCGAACTGCCGGTTTTGCTGGGTCTTGTCTGCTTTGTATTCGGCTATATGATGTTTGGCGGCGCCAATTCCCTGGTGTACACCAACACCATTCAGGCCGTTCTGATGCTGATCGTAGCGGGAGTCATGCTGAGTTCCGGCGGAGAACATTTCAGCGCGGGTATCGCCGGGTTTTGGAACAAACTCGCAGCGCTCGATCCGGCGCTGACCCAGTCGGTGAACCCCCCAAGCCTGCTGTTCCGCGACTGGTTCGAGGTGGTATTTTGCAATTTTATTGTCGGGGTGGCGATCGTATGTCAACCCCATATCGTGACGCGTTCGCTGATGCTGCGCGACGAAAGCGACGTGAACCGGTACCTTCTGGTGGGCATCGCGGCGCAAATCGTGTTTTTTGCCGTGATTTTTACCGGTTTCTACGCCCGCCTGCAATTTCCCGATCTGACGGTAAACGGCACCGCTCTGAAAATGGACGGCATTATTCCGGCTTACGTGGTGGCTGCCTTCCCGGTCGGCGCCGGCCTGCTGGTGATCCTCGGGTTGTTGTCGGCCGGGTTGTCTACCCTGGAAGGGCTGATCCAGTCGGTTTCGACGACGATTACCGCCGACCTGATTGATCCGTTGGCCGGCCCCATTTTGGGGGAAGGCGAGCAACGCGCCAGGCGGCTGTCCGTTTTGAATAAATTAGTGATTGTGGTCTTGGCGGTGGTATCGGCGGTCTGGAGTTACGACCAGTTATTGCACCCCAACCTGAGTGTGGGCATTCTGGCGCAAAACGGCGTGTATGCGTTTTTTTCCGCGGCGTTTGTGCCGGTTTTGTTCGGTATTTATCTCAAAAACACGTCGCGGTTGGCTCCGGTAGCCGCTTCGGTCACGGCAGTAGTGGTGCATTTCGCGGTGTATTACGGCGGACTCACGCCGTATACTTCCGGCGCCGTGCGCAACCCGGCGGTGGCGGCAGCGCTGGCGATATTGAGTTCGGTGGTGGTGGGATTGGCGGTGCATTTTTTCCGCCCTAACCCCACCCCCATCCCCTCCACCAAGGGAGAGGGGGGCTTGGTCTCACAATAACTTAGGATAAATTCGAGCCCCCCTTTCATTTGGAGAAATACTTGACCCTGTTTATAAATTATGCGTGTTAACTGGTACATATCAATTTCCATCATTTGCCTTCTCGCCGTCAAACTGACCGCGCAAACAAGTATGCAGGAACTCGTTTATCCACCCGACACAAAAAAAATCGCCCTGCCGGGTGGTACCGAGATCGCTTATATCGACCGAGGGACAGGGCCGCAAACCCTGTTGTTCGTGCATGGCCTGGGCGCCAACCTGAAAGCCTGGCAGAAAAATGTTGATTCGCTGAGTCGCGATTACCGCTGCGTTGCCCTGGATTTACCGGGTTACGGCAAATCGGGTAAAAGGGATTACGACTACAACATGACCTTTTTTGCCGGCCAGGTCCGGGAATTTATCGCGGCGCTCGATTTGAAAAAAGTGGTGCTGGTGGGCCACTCCATGGGTGGGCAAATTGCCCTGACGGCCGCTCTGCTGGATTCAACACGTTTGGAAAAACTGGTGCTCCTTGCCCCTGCCGGTATCGAGACGTTTAGTGAAGCGGAAAAAAACTGGTTCAAAGCGGTGTACACGCCGGAGGTGGTAAAAAACACCCCGCCGGAGCAGATACGCCGCAACTTCCTGCTCAATTTTTTTGAATGGCCCGCCGACGCGGAGTTTATGTACGAAGACCGGCTTTTCCTGCGGGAAACGGCGGAGTACGACGCCTGGTGCCGGATGATTCCGCAATGTGTCATGGGCATGTTGAACCAGCCGGTTTTTGAGCGTTTGGCGGGAATAAGCCTCCCAACGCTGATTCTTTACGGTGAAAATGACTATCTGATTCCCAACCAAATCCTTCATAAGGGGCAGAACACGCAACAAATCGCTCTTTTAGCCCAGTCCAAAATTCCGGGTAGCCGGGTTCAGGTCATCCCCCGCTGCGGCCATTTCGTTCAGTGGGAGCAGGCCGCTCTGACGAACCAGGCTATCCGCGAATTTCTGGGCCAGTAATCGAAGATTGAAAGGGGGATGCTGAAAAGCACTCCTAATACCCGGCAAAGCGCAACGGCGTTTTGCAAGCCATTGTTTTGCCGCTTCGGAAGGCACAAACCCTCCAACCAGAAACCCTCCAACCAGCAACCTTTTCTTGATACACGCTCAATATTTGCTCATTCACTCATTCTATGTCCGCATGAAAAAGATTTTTACCACCTTGTTTTTTACCCTCCTGGCTGTGTGGGTATTTGCCCAACGGGGCACTGTTTCCGGGAAAGTCACCGATGCCGCTTCGGGTGAAGCGCTGGCCGGCGCCACGATTGTGGTGGATGGCACGACCGGCGGAACCGCCACCGGCGCCGACGGTATGTTTTCCTTTTCCGTATCTCCCGGCGCACGCAAACTGCTGGTGTCGTACATCGGTTATCAAACGGCCACTGTTGATGTGACAGTTGCTATCGGCGCGGCCACAAAGGTGGACGTCAGCCTGGAGGCGACCGGTATCCGGGGCAGCGAGATTGTGGTGTCGGCTTCGCGCCGCGCCGAAAAACTGACCAATGCCCCGGCGACCATTCAGGTGGTCAACGCCAAGGCCATCAGCGAACTGCCTTCGTTCAACGTGGCCGAACTGCTGGGTCGCCAAAAGGGCCTCGATTACGTCCGCTCCGGCGTACTGGGGATCGGTGTAAACGCCCGCGGATTCAACAGCGCTTTTAATCCGAAAAACCTGCAAATCAACGACAACCGCTTTTCTTCCTTAGTGGCTACGGGCCTTCCCCTGGGCGCGCTGAGCACGACGGTGAAGGAAGACATCGAACGGATTGAAGTTATCCTCGGACCTTCTTCGGCGTTGTACGGCCCCAATGCCCACAACGGCCTGATCAATACCATTACCAAAGACCCGCGCACGTCGGAGGGCACCACGGTGGCCCTCGGGCTCGGCAACCAAAACGTGTTCAGCGGCCGCCTGCGCCACGCCATGAAACTGAACGACAAGTTTGCCTTCAAAATCAGCGGCGAATACCTGAAAGGTACCGAATTTGAATTTACCGACACCGTATATTCCGGCGCCGCCGCTTACCCGGAGTACCTGCTCGACCGCGATTTCAACTCGGTGCGCGGCGAGGCACAACTGTATTACAGCGTCAACGACCAGTCAACGATCATTGCCGGTTACGGCGGCAGCAACAGCAACAACATCGGCAATACCAATGCCGGCCGCAACCAGATCCGCGACTGGCAGGTGCATTGGTTCCAGGCGCGGTATGTGTCGCCGCGTTTTTTCGCCAACGTGTATTACACCATGAGCAGCACCGATTCGACATACGCCATGAACCGCCGGACGGTCAATTATCATTCGTATAAAAATGCCGGCTTCTCGGAGGATATTTCGCGGGCAAATTCGATTGGTTTTCAATATATTAAACTCTCCGATACCACGGGCCTCACCTTGCCGCGCGGCTCTTTGTTTCAGGATAAATCCAACCGCCTGAACGCCGAAGCGCAATACAATAATTCGCTGGGAAAAGTGCTGGATTACATCGTGGGCGTACAGCTGCAACGGGATGTTGCCAACAGCAACAACACCTACCTGTTGGATAAAAACGGCGAAATTGACGTGAACCAGCTGGGCGGATATGTGCAACTGGAGCGCAAATTCGGCAAAAGCCTGCGCGCCGTGGTGGCCGCCCGCGCCGACAACCACGACCTGTACGGGTTTAACTTTATTCCCAAAGCAGCGCTCGTGTACACCACCGACAACAGCGCCTTGCGTCTGACGTACGGTCAGGGTATCGCCGCGCCCACTATCCTCAACCTCGAGGCTAATATTTTCGGCGGCCTCCTGTTGGGCAATAGCCAGGGATTCACCATCCGCGAGTTCGACGTGACCAACAACCAGGTAGTAGGGGAGTACGAAGTGGAAAAATTGGTGGTAGAAAAAATTCAGACGTTCGAATTGGGCTACAAATCACAAATCGGCAAACGCCTGTACATCGACGCCAATGCGTACTACAACAAATCGGAGAACTTCCTGAGCCCGGCCATCAACGTGGCTGCCGACCGCGAGTTGTTCGACCACGACAACAACCCGGCTACGCCGAATATTCCGAAAATCCGGGGTTATGCCATCAAACGCGGCGCCGAAGAACTGGCCAACTTTACCACGGTAGCCCCCCTGCCCGACGGCTCGCGCGGCGCCGACCTGATCCTGACCTACGTCAACTTCGGCCAGGTGAATACCTACGGTTTCGATTTGGGCGTAAACGTCAGCATCATCGAAGGCCTGACCGGTACGGTGAAC
Organism: Bacteroidota bacterium; assembly: GCA_963169325.1. Classification (GTDB taxonomy): domain Bacteria; phylum Bacteroidota; class Bacteroidia; order Chitinophagales; family Saprospiraceae; genus M3007. The sequence goes on along the minus strand of CAUJEY010000268.1, from coordinate 22,688 downwards.
TATTCGTATTTCGGCTACAGCCTGAATGAAAACGATCCGAAAAATGACGGCAACCGCGACGGCAAAGTGAACGAAAATGACCTGCCGATCAACACGCCCGAACATAAAATCGGACTGGGGCTGAATTTCAACAAAGGCAATTTTTTCGCCACAGCCTTCGGTCGCTGGGTGAATGAATATGACTTCTTCTCCGGCATCAACGTGGCAGCCAAAACGAATACCGACCTGATTTACGCCGGTTCGCCGGTGGTGGAGAACAAACGCGTCGGCACCTCTTTCAACAACGGCCCGCTGGGCGGCTTCTTCAACCTCGATCTTGGTGTAGGGTACACTTTCGCCAAATACTACACGGTGTCGGCCCAGGTGGTGAATGCCCTGAACCAGGAAGTACGGGAGTTTGTGGCCTCGCCGGTCATCAAGCCGCTGTATTCGGTGGAGTTGAAAGTGAATTTGCCGGGAATGCGCAGGAAATAGTTTGGAGGTTTGGAGGTTTGGGGGTTTAGAGGTTTAGAAACCAGTAACCTCCAAACCCCCACCCCCCCAACCCCCCAAACTTCTAAACCTCCAAACCAAAAACCTTCAAACCTTTAATTCATAATACACCCATTCTTAATGCGCAATGCCGCTATCGCTTCGGTTGCCGCTTACGCCCCGGAGCAGAAAATTACCAATCAATATTTCAACGATTTGCTGGGGGAGGATGTCGACACCTGGCTTCGTGAGAACGTACAGATATACGAACGGCGCTGGTGCCGGCCCGAAGAATCGACCGCTGATTTGTGCGAGCGCGCGGCTCGGGTCGCGCTCGAACGCGCCGGTATCAGTGCGGCTGATATCGACCTGATCGTGCTTTCCACCGATACGCCGGAATTCATTTCGCCATCTACGGCCGCCGTGGTGCAGCACCGCCTGGGCGCGCGACGTGCCGGCACGTTCGACATCAACACCGCCTGCGCCGGCTTTGTGACTGCGCTCGACATCGGCGCCAAATACATCCGTGCCGATGAACATTACCGGCACGTGTTGGTGATCGGCGGCTATGCCATGAGCAAGTATTTAAACCCCCTGGACAAAAAAACCGTCACGCTCTTCGCTGACGGCGCCGGCGCCGTGGTTCTGCGCGCCGAAGAAACCGGCAACCAACGCGGCTATTTGGCCAGTGAACTGCGTACCATGGGCGAATACAACGGCTGGATGGGCATCTACGGCGGCGGCGCGTACCTGCCCGTCACGCCGGAAGTGCTGGCCCGGCACGAGCATCAGCTGCAATTCGTGCAAAAATTTCCCAAGGAACTCAACCCCGACACCTGGGCCGACATGGCCCGTACCCTGTGCCAACGCATCGGTGTGACACCCCAAGAGGTACAACATTACTTCATCACTCAAATCAACATAAACAGCATCCACGAAACGCTCGACCGGCTGAAGGTGCCGCACGACCGGGCCACCACCATCATGCACCACTACGGATATACGGGCTCCGCCTGTATTCCCATGGCTTTCAACGACGCCTGGGAAAAAGGCCGCGTAAAATCCGGTGATTTGTGTCTTTTTATCGGCTCCGGCGGCGGACTGGCGTTCGCGAGCGCAGCGTTTAGAGTTTGAAGTTTGAAGTTCAAAGTTTGAAGTTCGAAGAGGCCCTTCGAACTTCAAACTTCGAACTTCAAACTTCGAACTTCGAACTTCAAACTCTTCATGATGGATTGGTTTTCCAAATGGGCCCAATACAGCCCGGATAAAATCGCCCTGAAAGAATTCGAAACCGGGCGTACCCTGACCTACGGGCAATTGCACCGCCTGGGCAATCGCCTGGCACACCACCTGCAACGGGAGTTCGGGGTAGTGCGCGGCGACCGGGTGGCGGTGTTGGCTGAAAATTGTCTGGAATATGTGTTGTTGTTTGCTGCTGCGCAAAAACTGGGATTTATCCTGGTGCCGCTGAATTACCGACTGGCGGGTCCGGAACTGGATTACCTGCTGTGCAACGCCGAGCCGCAGCTGGCTTTAGCCGAAGCAAAATTCCAGGCCCTGATCGAATCGACGCCTGCCTGGGCGACACTGCCGCAGCGCTGGTCGTTGGGCGAGCTGGCCGATCTGACTGATCCGGCGCGCAGCACGCCTGACGATGCCCATTTCCCGGCGCAGCTTATCGACGACAACGATCCGGTTTTTATTCTCTATACCTCGGGTACTACGGGCTTTCCCAAAGGCGCCCTGTACACCCACAAAATGCTGTTCTGGAACAGTATAAACACGGCCATCTCCCTGATCGTCAATTCCGAAAGCCGCACCCTGAATGTCATGCCGCCCTTTCACACCGGCGGGTGGAACGTACTCGTTACCCCCTTCCTGCATCACGGCGGTTACACCTGTTTGTTTAAAAAATTTGATCCCGCGGCGGTCCTGAAAGCGCTGGAGGAGGAACGGTGCACGCTCTTTATGGGCGTGCCTACCATGCTGAAAATGTTGGCCGATGAGCCGGGGTTCGCGGGGGCGGATTTTTCCAGCCTGCTTTACCTGATCGTCGGCGGCGAACCGATGCCGGTTCCGCTCATCGAACAATGGCATGAGAAAGGCGTGTTTGTGCGGCAGGGCTACGGCATGACGGAAGTGGGCCCCAACCTGACCTCCCTGCACCAGGCCGATGCCGTGCGAAAAAAAGGCAGCATCGGCCGGCCTAATTTTTACGTGGAGGTACGCATTGTGGATGAATTGGACCATGACATGCCGCCCAACCAACCCGGCGAACTGCTCCTGCGCGGTCCCATGGTTACGCCCGGCTATTGGCGCAACCCCGATGCCACGGCCGCTGCCCTGCGCAGCGGTTGGTTTCACAGCGGCGATATGGCCCGCATGGACGAGGAGGGTTATCTCTACATTGTTGATCGCCTGAAAAATATGTTCATCTCCGGTGGCGAAAACGTGTATCCCGCTGAAATAGAGCGTGTATTGGTGAGCCATCCGGCGGTGTCTGAAGCGGCCGTTACGGCGGTTCCCGACGAGCGTTGGGGCGAAACCGGTCGCGCTTTTGTAGTGCTGCGTTCCGGCCAAACGGTTTCTGAACAGGCGCTGCTCGATTTTTGCGGCGACCATTTAGCCCGGTTCAAAATACCGCGCAGCGTCGTTTTTTTACCGGCTTTGCCGAAAAATGATACGGGGAAGATTAACCGGAAGGCGTTATTAAGTTTGAAGTTTGAAGTTTGAAGTTTGAAGTTCGAGGGGCACTTCGAACTTCAAACTTTGAACTTCAAACTTTTTTACATTTGCCGCTATTCACCAATCCCCGGTTTTATGTTCCAACGTCAGGCTCGCGAGCCATTTCCTATTCGCAACATCATCGTATTGGCACTGATCGTGCTGACCTTAATACTTTTTGTGGTCAGCCAACGGAAAAACAAGGAAACACTTCCCGTTCCTCCGGCCACGGAGCAACCGGCGAATTAATGTGGTCAATGTGTTTTGAATGTGGTTAATGTGGTCAATGTGTTTTAAATGTGGTCAGGAATTAATAAAATTATTGAATTTTTAAGAATTGACCACATTTAAAACACATTGACCACATTCAAAACACATTGACCACATTAAAAACACATTGACCACATTAAAAACACATTGACCACATTTAAAACACATTGACCACATTTAAAACAGTATTTCAAAAACGGCGTCGATTTCATCGAAAGATTTGACCCCCACCAACTCTTCTTCGCCGCCGCGCAAAGCCAGGCCGGCGGGCTGAAGCGCATCGAGTATCTTCCTTATTTCCGGCGCCGGCGCATCGAGGTGAAGCAAGGTGGGATACGTGGCAAAAAGTTGTTTCCAGTCATCGGCGTTATCCAGCAACAAGGATACGGCGTTGGGAAGGGTAGTAAAATCCAGTAAAAAATAGCGCGCGGTTGCCGCAGCCTGCTGAAAAATGGCCCGGATGGCGTCAATCTCCGCGATTGCCGGTACGGCCAGGATGACTTCCAGCCCTTCCAGTAGCGCCAGGTCATCCGTTCGGGTTACCTGCACGGTATCCAGCCCGTAAAATGCAGCGGCTTCCCGGACTACCGCGGCCGGCGTCCGGTCGAATTCACCGGTGATCTTCGGCCCTTGCACCCACTCGCGGATGGCTTTCATGTACATGGGATCGAGATAACCAGGGGTGCCCTCTTCCAGGTTAAAACCCAGAAAGTGAACTTCCTGGGCGGCGAAGTATCGCGCATCGGTCAGGTTGGTGATGGCGGAAGCTTTGATCAGCATAAATTACCGGATTTGATGGTTGGCGAGGTGCAAGCAGCCGCAAAAGTACGAAACCGGCAGGCGTTGGCAGACATACCGTAGAATCTTTACCTTTCCCGTGATTTCCATTCATGTCTTATTTACCTTTTGTAAATCCGCAATTCCTATGCTTCGTCCTGCGACACTTTCAGACATACCGCTCATACACGAGATGGCACACCGCGTATGGTGGGCGCACTATCCGGGGATTATCACCAATGAACAGATTGAGTACATGTTGGGCCGCACGTACAGCGTAGCAGCGCTCGAACAACAAATGATACAGGACGGGCAACAATTCTGGATAGTGGAGGAGGGGGGAACAGCATTGGGCTACCTCGCCATAAGTAACCAGTCGGACGGTGCTTATTTCCTGCACAAATTTTACCTGGATGCCGGACAGCAACGAAAGGGGCTTGGCGCCCGAACATTTCAGTCCTTGCTGCATCAATTTCCCGACTTGCAGGCGTTGCGGCTGACGGTAAACCGTCAAAATTTCAAAAGCATCAATTTCTATTTCAAAATGGGTTTTGTCATTGAAAAATGCCTGGACATTCCCATCGGCGAAGGCTTCGTCATGAACGATTTTCAAATGCTCTGGCAAAAGTAACCGCTTCAGCGCCGACTGATTAGAAACCGAACGGGCAAAAAAAAAGCGGTGCTCCTTTGCACCGCTTCGATATTTTGTCGCCTCGAGAAAGTCATCCATTCCATCGCGGCAAAAACGTTTTTTACCACGCGCTGAATTGATAGGACAAAAGTGCGGCGCTACCAGCGCAGGAGAACAAACAAAAGGCGCTGTTTTGTTACCTGGGGTTTTATCTGTTTTTTAAATAAAACATATTCTAAGTTGTTGAAAAACACGTATTTAAAATGCTTATAATTGTTTCTTTTATGCCCTTAAAATATACACTTGCAAATAATTTTTTCAACCCTTGCCAGGTGGCAGCGGATTATCTCAACTTTGCGCAGCATTATTAAACACCTCCTCCGCACCGATACGATCCACCATGTCGCGCCAGCTGACTCAGGCTTATCTCGCTCTCGCCGCTATCTGTCTGATATGGGGCACTACCTACACGGCCATTAAATACGCCGTGCATGATTTTCCGCCCTACCTGATGGTCGGCATCCGTCAAACGGCAGCAGGTTTGTTGCTCCTCACCTGGGCTTTTATGACCGGCCGGGTGCGGACATCGGTATTTCCGCCGGGGGTATTGAGTCCGGATCTGCCCGAATCGCCGTTGACGCGAAAGTATGCCCTGCGGCAAGCCATGACCGGTATATGTACGATCACCGGTGGCAACGGGTTCATTACCTGGGGCATGCAGCACGTGCCATCCGGGTTAGCGGCAGTCATCGGCTCGCTCACGCCGGTGGTGGTAGTACTCATCAACCTCAGTTGGAAGGGTAGCGAGCGGATCAACAGCCGGATTGTGGCGGGGGTGTTGCTCGGTTTCGGCGGATTGGGGCTGATCTTTCATCACGGCTGGGCCGATTTTATGAATCCGCTTTACCGCCTGGGCATACTGGGTTGTTTCGGTTCGTGTTTTACCTGGTCGCTGGGCACGGTGATGTCCAAACGCTGGAACGATCCGCGGGTAGCCCCATCGTTGAACGCCGGGTTGCAAATTACAGCCGGTGGTCTGGGGGGATTCCTGCTGAGCGCGCTGTTCGACACCAGCCATCAGATCAATCATACGCCGGAGAGTTGGGCGGCCATCGTTTACCTGACCGTGATTGGTTCCGCCGTCGCGTTCACCTTGTATATGTTTACCTTGCGGCATTTAAGCGCCACGGTTTCCTCGCTGTATACCTATATTAATCCTTTGGTAGCCATTCTGCTCGGGTGGCTCTTGCTGGGCGAGCACCTGGGCGGCTGGGAAATAGCCGGTATGCTGGTGACGATCGGCGGGGTTTGGCTGGTGAACCGGGGATACCAGGCGGCGGGTAAGGCAAATGTTTGATCACATGAGGCTATATTATAAGGTAAAATATGAATCAGTTATCCCGTTATTCCTTTTTCGTTTGCGCCCTGATACTCACGGCGGGGGCTTTTTTTTATTATCCCAAATGGCAGCAACCCAACACGGAAGCGACCATTAGTTGGGACGTAGCGGGCTATTACCTGTACCTGCCGGCCATATTTATTTACGACGACCTGAAAACGCTTTCGTTTGGCGAAGCCATGCTCGATAAATACCATTCGGCGCCCGAGTTGTCGGCTTTTCCCCACCCAAGTGGCAACCGGGTGATCAAATATTCCGGCGGACAGGCTTTGCAGTACCTGCCCTGGTTTCTGTGCGGCCACCTGGGCGCCGGGATGCTGGGCTATCCGGCCGATGGGTTTTCGTTGCCCTACCAATTCGCCCTCAGTATGGGTAGCCTGCTGGTGGCCATGCTCGGCTTGTGGTTTCTGCGAAAAGTATTGCTGCGTTTTTACAGCGATCGCACCGCGGCCGTAACCCTGTTGCTGGTGGCTCTGGGGACGAATTATATGGAGTATACCGCCTTTCACGGGGCGCTGACGCACAACTGGTTGTTCACCCTCTACGCCATGTTGTTATATGCCAGTATCCGGTTTTATGAAAAACCGTCGTATTTCCTGGCTGCTGTCATCGGGGTGCTGGTGGGCTGGGCGGCCCTGACCCGGCCTACCGATATCATCGCGGCCATTATCCCCCTGGCATGGGGCCTCGGTTCGTGGGCGGAGGTGGCCGGGCGGTTGCGGTTCTGGCGCGGGCACCTGAAAAAACTCGCGCTGGCGGCTTTTCTGACCGCCGGGGTCGGGTTTATACAGTTAGCCTACTGGAAATATGTCACGGGGGAGTGGATCGTGTACAGTTATCAGGATCAGGGTTTTAGTTGGCTGCGTCCGCACGTGCTGAACGGGTTGTTCAGTTACCGGGCCGGCTGGCTCGTGTACAGTCCGGTGATGGTGTTTGCGCTACTCGGGTTCGTTTCATTGGCGCGGCAACAGGCCCGCCTGCTTCCGGCAATACTCGTGTTTTGTTGTTTGTATATGTATATCACGTTCGCCTGGGATATCTGGTGGTACGGGGGCAGCCTCGGGCAACGGGCCATGGTGCAGAGTTACCCGGTGTGGGCGCTGGCGCTGGCCGCTTTTGTAGAGTGGGCCTTTCGGCAAAAATGGGTGTTAAAGGCCGTTTTGGGGGTGTTGGCCGGCCTGTTTATCTGGTATAATTTCTGGCTGACCCACCAGGCGCACCAAGGCGGCTTGTTCAAAGCCGGTGAAATGACCAAAGCGTATTTCTGGAAAATTCTGGGCAAAAGTGAAGTGGAAGAAAATGCGATTAAACTATTGGACTCGAAAGACGAAGTCCGGGGCGAACGGGAAAATATCCGCCTGCTTTATTCCAACGACTTTGAATCCGATACCATACAATGCCCGCTGCCGGCCATCAGCGGAAACAACTCGTTGTACCTGAACGAATCCCGGCAGAGTTCGCCGGTGTACGATATTCCCCTGCCGGAACCGGGCGCGCGCTGGATACGGGTCGCGGCCGATTTCCGCTGCGAACAAAAAGAATGGGACGTCTGGAAAATGACGCAATTGGTCGTGCGATATTCCAACAAAGGGGAAAAAGTGAAGGAAAATCTGATCCGTATTTATCGTTTGCTGGATAGCGGGCAGACCCGGAATTTGTACATAGATTCCAGGTTGCCTAAAAAAACTTTCGACAGCATTCAGGTGTTTTTGTGGAATGGCGACAGTCCAAAAATGTTGTTGATCGACGGGTTGCGGGTGGAAGCGTTTAGTGAAAAGAGTTTGTTTTAAAAACAAAAATTGTTAGCTTTGTCTGTCGAAACTACGTTCCAAAAATTTTTACACACAGGCACATTTTATCCATCGAAAAAATGGAAGTGTGCATAGTCGTTTTCCCGGCCGGGTTACTTGAAAAGAGGAAACGGCGTAAAGTATTACCATTCACAATTTTAACACTTTTTAGGGATAAATGAAACCCGGAAACAGGGCTTGCCAAGGTGTTGGAAATACAATACCAATGTGGATAACTCGCCTTATTTTTTTTATTACCAACACCCTATACCGGGGTTCTCCACAATTTTTGGCAATACGGAATGTTTTGAAAGTCACGGATTGCGGAATTCAAAGTAGGTTTGTCTCCCTTCAAAAATAAGCGATTTGCTATGGCAGAAATGAACGAGAATAAGGATTATCGCGGCGGATCGTCGAAAAATAAAGCTCAACGCAACGGAACGGCGGGAGAGGGCTTATCGAACTACGTTTTTGGCAAAATACAACCCCAGGCATTGCCCCTGGAGGAGGCCGTTTTGGGCGCGCTCATGCTCGACCGGGAAGCCCTGCCGGTGGTGATGGATATCCTGCGCCCCGAAAGTTTTTACCACGAAGCGCACCAGCACGTGTACCGCGCGGTGATCCGACTGTTCGAGCGCTCCAACCCGGTGGACATCCTCACCGTGACGGAAGAACTTAGAAAAACGGGCGAACTGGAAAAGGTCGGGGGCAGTTACTATTTGGTCGAACTGACCAACCGCGTAGCCTCGGCCGCCAATATCGAATACCACGCCCGCATCATCGCCCAAAAACACATTCAGCGCGAACTTATCCGCGTGGCCACCAACACTATTAAGGACGCTTACGAAGATACGACCGACGTGTTCACCCTGCTTGACGAAGCGGAAAAAGGTCTGTTCGGCATCACTCAGAACAACCTGAGCCGCACGTTCGAAAGTATGGGCACACTCAGCAGCCGGGTGCTCAAACAGGTGGAAGAACTGGCCGGTAAAACCGACGGCCTGACGGGCGTTCCCACCGGATTTACCGATCTCGACCGGCTCACCTCGGGCTGGCAACCTTCCGACCTGATCATCCTCGCCGCGCGGCCCGGCATGGGTAAAACATCCTGCGTACTGGCCATGGCCCTGAACGCAGCGCGCGATTTCAACAAAGGCGTGGCGGTTTTTTCGCTGGAAATGGCCAGCGCCCAATTGGTGCAACGCCTTATTTCGATGGAAGCCGAAATACCCGGCTCCAAAATGCGGAACGGAAAGCTGGAGGATTATGAATGGCAGCAACTGCAAACGACCGTGGAACGCTTGTCCACCATACCTGTTTTTATCGACGATACGCCGGGTATCAATATCTTCGAATTGCGCGCCAAATGCCGCCGCCTGAAGATGCAGCACGACATTCAGTTGGTTATTATCGACTACCTCCAGCTCATGACCGGCGCTTCCGAAAACAACCGGAATGCCAACCGCGAACAGGAAATCGCCGGGATTTCCCGGGCCCTGAAGAATATGGCCAAAGAACTGAGCGTGCCGGTTATCGCCCTGTCGCAGCTTAGCCGGGCGGTGGAGGTGCGGGGCGGCAGCAAACGGCCGCAGTTGAGTGATTTACGCGAATCTGGAGCTATTGAGCAGGATGCAGACATCGTTTCCTTTATCTATCGCCCGGAGTACTACGGCATTCTGGAAGACGAACAGGGGCAGTCGCTCAAGGGTATCGCCGAGTTTATCATTGCCAAACACCGTAACGGCGCATTAGACACGATCAAATTGAAATTTACCGACCAGTTCGCCCGATTTGGTAATGTCGACGATCCCGCGTTTGCGGGGCTGAACGATCCGCTCACCGGCCCGTTTACGCCCAGCATCATCACGAAGCCGTCGCGGATGAACGACGAGGATATACCGTTTTGAGGGTTTGGGGGTTTGGGGGTTAGAAGGTTTATGGTTTGAAGGTTTGAGGGTTAGAAGGTTTATGGTTTGAAGGTTAGAGAGTTTGTGGTTTGCACGCTCTAACCACAAACTCTCTAACCTTCAAACCAGAAACCTTCTAACCCCCAAACCTTCAAACCCTCTAACCTTATAGACCTTGGAAATTATTTCTCAATAGTCTTCTTCTCCGCGTCGCGCATGCCTTGGCGGATTTCGTCTTCCACTGAATTTTTAGCGCTGTTAAACTCGCGAATACCTTTGCCAAGTCCGCGCATCAGTTCCGGGATTTTATTTCCGCCGAACATCAGCAATACAACCAGAAAAATAAGCGTGAGTTCCGTGGCGCCAAGATTGCCAAGAAAAAGAAGAGTGGAAAGCATAGTCAAATAATTTAGAATAATCCAGAAGAAAGAACTCCGGCGAGCACCGGAAGGGATGTCAGTCATCCGTTTGACGGAAAAACCACCGCAAAGTTACGTGTACTCAGGTTCAAAAGAAAGATATTTAACCAACCCATGCAAATAAAAGACATTCTCGCCGTACTGGAGGCCGTTGCTCCCCCGCAATTACAGGAATCGTACGACAATGCCGGCCTGATCGTCGGCGACCCGGAGACGCAGGTTACCGGGGTGTTATTTTGCCTGGACTCCATCGAAGCCGTGGTGGACGAGGCTATCCGAAAAGGCTGCAACCTGGTGGTAGCGCACCATCCCATCGTTTTTCGCGGATTAAAACGCCTCAACGGCGCCAACTACGTAGAAAGAACCGTTATCCAGGCAATCCGGAAAAATGTGGCCCTGTATGCCATTCACACCAATCTCGACAATGTACACCGGCAAGGCGTGAACGCCCGGATCGCCGGCCGGCTCGGCCTGGAACACACGCGTATCCTGGCGCCCAAACCGGGTTTGCCCGACATTGGAGCAGGTCTGTTAGGCACGTTACCTGCGCCGATGACCGAAGCCGACTTCCTGATACATGTGAAAACCGCCTTACGGGCCAGTTGTGTGCGTCACACCGCTTTATTGAAAAAACCGGTGCAACAAATCGCTGTCTGTGGCGGCAGCGGCAGTTTTTTATTGCCCGATGCCCTGCGCGCCGGCGCCGACGTATTTGTAAGCGCCGACTTCAAATACCACGAGTTTTTTGATGCCGATCACCGGCTTTTGATTGCCGATGTGGGCCATTACGAAAGCGAACAGTTTACGATTGAACTTTTATATGAGATAATTCGTGAAAAATATCCTAATTTTGCGCTCCATTTGACGGAGGTGAACACCAATCCGGTTAATTATCTGTAGAAGACTGGGGTAAATTCCTCCAAATGCCTGGATAATATTCCGATTCCGCCGGCAATCACTCAACCACTCAATCACTTATTGACAATGTCTGTAGAAACATCCATTACCGAGAAACTGAAAAAAATGTGGGATCTGCAACAAGTTGATTCCCAACTAGATGAAATCCAGATACTCAAAGGCGAACTGCCGATGGAAGTTGCCGACCTGGAGGACGAAATCGCGGGTCTGGAAACCCGTAGCAAAAAATTGCGCGCCGGCGTGAAAGAAGCCGAACAGGAGATCGCCAAAATGCAGGCTACCTCAAAAGAAGCGGAGAACAACATTAAAAAATATCAGAAGCAACTCGACGAAGTTAAAAATAACCGCGAATACGAGGCGCTTCAAAAAGAGATCGAGCTGGCGCAGCTCGATATCCAGTTGTCGGAGAAAAAAGTGCGTGACGCCAAAGCCAAGTTGGATGCACAAAAAGACAGCTTGACCATTGCCGAAGCCAAACAGGAAGCCAAACAAAAAGACCTGGACGCCAAAAAAGTGGAGCTGCAGGGCATCATCGAAAAAACGGAAGCGGAAGAGAACCGGTTGCGTACGAAAAGTATGAAAGGCCGGGAAGGAATCGAGGATCGCCTGCTCAAGGCTTACGACAAAACACGCCGCACTTACCGCAACGGTCTGGCCGTTGTAACCGTAGAGCGCAATTCTTGCGGCGGATGTTTCAATCATGTGCCTCCCCAGATTCAACTGGAAATCGGAGTGCATAAAAAAATTATCGCATGTGAGCACTGCGGCCGTATTCTCGTAGATCGCTCCATTGCCTTTCCGGATGCTACCGTAGAAGTGTAATTAACTTTTGGCACTTTTTTTGAATATGAGTTCCTTGAACAGTTTTGTTCAAGGAACTTGTCATTAAAATCAGGCTCGAACATTAAAATTTGTCGGAAAAACTGTTAATGCTGCTCTTATTTCCGAGAGATATTCGTTTCTTGCATGGCCTTTTTTTAATACTCAACTTTAGTGTTTCCTGCCATGCGGATCTTGTATCTAGTTTCATTTCTTTTTTTCTCGGGCTCCTGCGCCTTGCGTGGACAAGCCTATACGGTTTACGACGATTTTTCCCAGTTGGAAACCCGTATCCAGCAACTCAGTGCTAAAACCACCGTTGTGATTAATTTTTGGGCCACCTGGTGCGGACCTTGCGTGGAAGAGTTACCCTGTTTTGAAGAACTTACCCAGAAATATGGCGGTCCGGATTTTCAGGTTTGGCTGGTAAGTTTGGATTTTAAAACACGCCTGGAAAAACAGTTTATCCCTTTTTTAGAAAAAAACAAATTGAAAGCCGAAGTGATCCTGCTCGCAGATCAGAATGCGGACGACTGGATACCGAAAGTGCATAAAGATTGGGAAGGCAGCCTGCCCAGTACGGTGGTGATCAGCGGCGGCCAGCGAAAACTGCAACAGGGGCAGTTCGCTAATTTTGAAGAACTGGAATCTTTCGTTCTTGGATTTTTGAAAACAGTGCAAAAAGTAACGGGCTTGAGTACAGAGGGCTCCCGGTAAATTACGGCTTGAAAATTTCTTGACTTCCGATTTTTTATAGTCAATTCCGTAAACCGTTTACATTTAATACACTCCCTTTACTCATGAATTTTCCCGTTAACGCGCTCGTTTTATTGGCAGGCATATTTTTGCTTTCCAATGCTCCCCGTGAGCCTCAAACTTATGTCATCGGCGACAAGGCCGATGATTTTTCTCTCCGCAATGTCGATGGCCGGATGATTTCATTGGCCGATTACCCCGAAGCAAAAGGGTTCATCGTTGTATTTACCTGCAACCACTGCCCGTACGCCCAACTGTATGAACAGCGCCTCATCGATTTGCATAAAAAATTCAACCCCCGCGGTTTCCCGGTGATTGCGATCAATCCGAACGCCCCGGAGATCGTTCCCGAAGACAGTTTTGAGGAAATGAAAATCCGGGCTGCTGAAAAACGGTACCCCTTCGTTTATCTGCTCGATTCCGCTCAAACCGTTTTTCCCCGGTTCGGCGCCCTGCGTACGCCACATGTGTTTATTCTGGATAGAAACCTGATCGTACGTTATATCGGCGCCATCGACGACAGTCCGGAAACCGCCGCCGCCGCGCAACGCAAATACGTAGACAGCGCCGTGACCGCCATGCTCCGCGGCGAACGGCCGGAACCGGATTTTACACGTGCCATCGGATGTATGATAAAACGGCGGAAGTAAAGTTTGAAGTTCGGAGTTTGAAGTTCACGGGCAAGCAAATGTCTGGATAAAGCAGCAGCACTTAGTTATCCTTTGTATGAGCTGTGGCCTGCTACGTCAGCAACAACTCCATCTCTGTCCGGGTCAGTGTCGGCGCTTCCGCTCCAGCGGCAAAAAAGTCGATTCCCAATTGTTTTTTCCGTTCCTGCAATTGCCGGATTTTCTCTTCTATCGTATCCCGTGCAATGAAGCGCAGGGCCGTCACCGGGCGCGTTTGTCCAATGCGGTGTGCGCGGGCAATGGCCTGGTCCTCCGCCGCGGGATTCCACCACGGATCAAGCAGAAACACATAGTCGGCCGCCGTCAGGTTTAGCCCGACGCCGCCGGCTTTTACCGTCATAAAAAAAGCCTGTACGCCGGTATCGGTTTGGAATCGCTCCACGGCCCGGGCCCGGTCGGCCGCCGCCGTATCGCCGGTTAGCCAGGCATAGGGGTGTTTGTTTTTGTCAAACTCCCGCCGGAAGAGTTGGAGGTGTTTTTCAAAACTGCTGAAAAACAACACCTTGTGGCCGGCGCGCCGTATCGTTTCCCATTGGGCCAGCACATCGTCGAATTTGCCGCTGTCGCCGGCATAGTCGGCTTCCATCAATACCGGATGGTTGGCTAATTGCCGCAGCCGGGTCAGTGCCTGGAGGGCCATCATACGGGTTTTAGGATCGTCGAACAGGGTCAGGATTTCGTTGCGCACCGCCGACTTTATCTTTTCATAACATTTCCGCTGCGTAGCGCTCATTTCTGAATAAAAAATATGTTCGCTCAGTTCGGGCAGGTCGGGCGCTACTTCCTGCTTGGTGCGGCGCAGAAAAAAAGGCCGTACCCGGGAAAACAACCGTTGCTTGGCGCCATCGTCGTTCGTTTTTTCAATGGGTAATAAAAACTGTTCCCGGAACGATTGAAAACTGCCCAGGGTATCGGGGTTAATGAACTCCATTTGCGTCCAAAGATCGGCCAGCGAATTCTCAATGGGCGTTCCGGAAAGCGATATCTTATTCCGGCCCACCAGCGCGCGCACCACGCGCGACACTTCCGATTCCCGGTTTTTGATCTGTTGACTTTCGTCGAGCGCGATCACCTGCCATTCCACTTTTCCCAGCAATGCCAGATCCTGACGGGCGGTATGATAGGTGGTCAATACCACGTCATGGCCGGCCAGCGCGCGGGCATCTTTCAGGCGCTTGGGCCCCGTATGCGCATATACAAACAACGTGGGGGCAAATTGCGTCAATTCCCGCTGCCAGTTGAACACCAGCGATGCCGGCAGGATAATCAGCGCCTTTAAGGGGCGGATTTCGGCTTCGTAGGTGTGGAAAAGGGAAAGTTGTGGGCCGGCAACCCCACCCCCATCCCCTCCCCCGAAGGGGAGGGGGGCTTGATCGCGGCCAGTAGGAGAGGCTTTAAGGCTTGAAACCTTTGCCCTTCCACCATTGGAATCATCAGATGAAACCGCAGACAAGCCCCCCTCCCCTTTAGGGGAGGGGGCGGGGGTGGGGTTGACGCGGTCGGCACTTCCCCCCTCCTTTATATACAACAGCAATGCAATCGTCTGCAACGTTTTTCCCAGGCCCATATCATCGGCCAGGCAGGCGCCGAAGCCGTGCTGGTAGTGGCCGATCAACCACTTGACGCCGTGCAGCTGATACGGCCGCAGGGTGGCTTTCAGGTTTTCAGAGGGTTGATAATCAATTTGTTCCGGGTCGATCACCGGAAAACTGTCGCCGCCATCATCGGCATCTCCGAGACCGGCGTTTTGGAGTACGGTGAAGAGCGATTTTTTGATACGCAAGCCATCCCGGCCGTTTTCTTCGGCGGCTTGGGCCAGGTCGGCGTAGCGGGCAAACCATTCTTCCGGGAGCAGGAAAAAGGTGTCGTCGGGCAGGGGGAAATAGGAATTTCGCCGCCGGAGGTAGGGTATAAAAGCCAGGAACGGAAAGGTGTGCGCTCCGATCTGCACCTGTCCCTGAACGTCGAACCAGTCGCCGGTAGCCACAGAGCGAACGGTGATATTGGAGGGCAACAAAGCGATGGTTTTGCCGTCTATCTGCGGGGGCGCCAGGGTAAACCCCGCTTGTTCCAGCGCGGCCCGGTGGCGGGTAAGCCAAGCCAGTATATCCGGCAGGGTAAAGCCGTCTGTCAGACGGAATATTTTGTTATCTTCAACAAGATCAAATTGTTGCAGCAAATCCAGTTTCGCCTTTTCGGCCTCCATATCCCGGCAAACGAGGTGTACGGTAATTTCGCCCTCCTCGCCGGCAGGAATGTCGAGGCTGGTAACCCGGTCGCGGCGTTCGCCGTGCAGAAATTCGGCGCCATCGTACACGAACACAGGTTTGAGCAGCCAGGCGTTTTCCAGCACGTTTTCGGTGGCTTCAAGGCGCGTGGTGCGCAGGCGGTCGGCGGTTTGCACGGCAAAACCCTCGGCTTCAATTTGGGTGCGGCCGGCACTTTTAGCGATAAACTGCCGGAAATAGACGCGCACTTTATCCGGCGGTATCTGAATCGTATCTTTTTTCCGGAATGGCCGCACCATGTTGCCGTTGATGCCCGGCACGCGGAACAGGGCATAGTTGGCCACTACCCAGGCCGGGTTGGTGTTGGTGAGCGGCAGCACATCGTATTCCCGGATATTCCATTTTTCGGTTTCGGTGCCGAGTTGGAAACGGTATTCGATGCCGGCTTCCGTTTTGTGGAACGACAGGTGCGGCGTCAGTTCTTCTTTAGCCGGCTGCAACTGGACATCTTTAGCCAGGGTGCGGCGCGCCACATCGAGGGTAATGGCGAAGCGATGGCGTACGATCTCGGCCAGCAACAGGTCTAATTCCCGATAGATGTAAGACTCCACGGCCGCTTTGGTGTCGGACTGCGACAGCAACTGGGCGAGCGGCGTGGCTGCCCGGGCTTTGGGCGGTTTAAATTTGGCTTCCAAACTTTTAGGCGTCAGGGTGTCTGTTCGAATGAACAGTCGCTCCAGCGCGGGGGATAGTTCAATACCGTAGGAGCCGATGGTGGCAGGGGTGGCTTTTTGCACCAGGTGGGTGAGCTGGCCGGATTTATCGGTCTGCACCACATTTGCCGAAGGCAAATACAACGTTTCGGTAAATGGGTAGAGGTTGAAAACGACTTGACAGAGCATGGGGCGGCAAAGGTAGGACTAAGATGGCGGGAATTTTTTCTAACGCACCATAGCAAAAAGTTCATCTACCAACTGATACACTTTACTTGTGTTGATTGCCCATTTGGGTGCAGAATTTTTGTCACCTTCCGTTGGACTAATCACCCGTACTTTAAGGCGTCGGGTACCATTTCCTGCCAGCATCTCAAAGTACCGACGTTCCCGGTCGGCTCCTTCACACACAATAGCAAACAGGCGTGCATCGCGATGTTGGCCCCCTGGTCGTTTATATCCTCGATTTTTCCGCATGGAGCCAATTCGGTTCTTTTAAATTAGCTAAAAATGGAATGGCGCCGAAACGCCCTGCTAAATACCCCTTGCGAATATCGAGGTCATATCGTGGCTTGAATTCGCTTAGTGAGTATATTTTACTTACACCTGACTCGTCTTTCTCTGCAAACCAAATTTCATCTTGTCTGAACAAATCCAGGTCAAGGAGATGGGATTCATGGGTAGTGAAGATGAGTTGGCCTTTCGAGGTATTTTGAAGGAATAATTCGAGTAATTCTTTAATTAGGGAAGGATGCAGGCTACGTTCGATTTCATCAACAAAAACAACCTTATCCTCCTTTTCTATAAAATATAGAATAGGAATTAAATCAAGCAACCTTCGAGAGCCATCCGATTGTTGATCCAGCCTGAGTTCAACAACTGTATCTCCTTCTGCATGGTTAAAAACGGAGAATTTTTTCACTTTAATCGCATCTCCCTCGCGATATGCAACGTGTTCTCTTCCATTATCGGTAAAATGCACTAATATTTCATTTTCATCGCTCAGCCTGCTTACTAAACCTCTTTTCACAGTTGGATCTTTTATAGTGTCAATTCCAACTTCATTAAATTCTATTTTTGCGATTCCTGTATTTGACTTTGATAGAAAAACATTAAAATAATTAAATAGGTCCTGATTAACAGCCAATCCGAAGGTAAGCGGATAAACAGAATCCGGAAGAATGACAGCCAAACTATGCTCAAACCATTGTACTACTAAATGGGCTTCTTCAATTCTATCTTTAATACGCCAAAGAAACAGTTCCGCGGGCACTAACTCTTCTTCGTAAATTTCATATCGTAATTTTTCCTTGTCGTCAGTCAGATATTTTGTATTGACCTTGATCTTGTTTTTATCGTTTTTGCTTTTTCTACTTCGCTCGAAAATTAAGGTCTCACTATCATTTTTAGGCGAAATTTCATAAAGCCATTCTTCATGAACCCAATAATCAAAAATTGATAACCCGTAAGCAAAGTAGCGATTAGCTATGGAAAATTCAATTTCAAATTGAGTTGGCTTGTCCAGGTATTTTTCTGATAATCTAAAGCATGGTGCTTCTCCGGGAGTAAGTAATCCGCTATTAACAGCTTCTCTTAAAAAAGATACCGCTTTCACAAAATTTGATTTTCCCGATCCGTTTGCCCCATAAATTGCAGCCGCTTTCAGCAAATCTACCTCTCGAGTATGGTAAATATGCCCCTTGTGAATTTTGAAGTTTGCCGGGAACATGGTGAATTCTGTCTCTTCAGCAAAAGAAAGAAAGTTTGTAACTACGAAGCGAAGCAGCATAATCAATGTTAAAGTGAAAAAGCCTCTTGGTTTTAGGCGATTAAAACACAAACTTAATTGAATTAACTTAAAGCACAAAGCCTAAGAGAATATTTCACTTGACGTAATTTGTTGTTTAAACCTCAAAATGTTCTTTTGATGTATTTGCCCATTTTTATTTCCATTGCTTTGCAAGCAGGCAAATGCAAAATACTCCCTTATTTTTTCCAAAAAAAACGGATGTTTGCCCCCCACATGCCGGCCCGGTATTGCCGCACTTTTCCGAAAAATAAAAGCAATGAAATTCCACCGCCTTGTCCTCTTCCTGGCTTTCAACGGCCTCCTCCAGGTGCTCAACGCCCAAACGGCCCTCAAAAGCCCCGACGAATTCCTGCCGCATAAAATCGGCGAGCAATTTACCCCCCATCATCTGCTGACGGATTATTTCGAATACTTAGCCGCCAATGCCCCGGCAACCATGAAACTGGAGCGATACGGCCTCACCAATGAAGCCCGGCCCCTGCAGGTAGCCTATTTCTCGGCGCCGGAGAACCTGGCGCGACTGGACCAGATACGGCAAAACAACTTGCGCTTAGCCGGCGTAAACTCCGGCCCCGGCGCCCCCGATGTCGCCAACCCCATCGCCATCGTATGGCTGAGCATGAGCGTACACGGCAACGAACCCTCCGGCTCCGAATGCAGCATGTTGCTGGCCTGGCAATTGGCCAGTCAAACCGAAGCGGAGGTGCAATCCTGGCTGAAAAACACGGTGGTTATTCTCGATCCATCGCTCAACCCGGACGGATACGACCGCTATACCCACTGGAACCGCAGCGTCAGCAACCGGCTCCTGGTGCCCCGCCCCGAAGTGCGCGAACACCGCGAACCCTGGCCGGGCGGACGAGCTAATCATTATTACTTCGACCTGAATCGCGACTGGGCCTGGGCTACCCAGGTGGAAACCCGGCAGCGCCTTGTGTTGTACCAGCGCTGGCTGCCGCACGTACACGCCGACCTGCACGAACAATACGTAGATAACCCCTACTATTTCGCACCCGCTGCCGAGCCGATGCATGATTATATCACACCCTGGCAACGCGATTTTCAGACCCAAATCGGACAGAACCACGCCGGCTATTTCGACCAGAACGGCTGGTTGTATTTTACCAAAGAAGTATTCGACCTGTTCTATCCGTCCTACGGCGATACTTACCCGATGTTCAACGGCGCCATCGGCATGACCTACGAGCAGGCCGGCAACTCCAGCGCCGGACGTGCCATCATCACCGGCAACGGCGATACCCTGACACTGCGCGACCGCATCCAGCACCACCTCACGACCAGCCGCTCCACGATCGAAATCAGCAGCAAAAACGCGCAAAAAGTGGTGGAAAACTTCCGGAACTATTACAGCCGGACGGCCGAACGCCCCCAGGGGGCCTACCTGTCTTTCGTGATTCGCGCCACCAACGATCCGAACAAAATTAACACATTGTGCCGCCTGCTCGACCGGCACCAGATACGGTATGGCAGCGCCGGCGCCACCGGTAGCGGCTTAAAGGCGTTCGATTACCGGGGCGGCAAAGAAACAAGCATCGACGTGCAACCCAACGACCTGGTGATCAGTGCCTACCAGCCCCACTCCGTGATGACGCAGGTGCTGTTTGAGCCGGAACACCGGCTGAGCGATTCCCTGACCTACGATATCACCGCGTGGGCGCTTCCTTATGCCTACGGATTGGAGGCCTACGCGCTGAAACAACGCCTGGAGCCCAAACGCCCGTTTGTGCCGTATAAGGCGCCCGAGGTAATGTTAGCCGCTTCGCCGTACGCCTGGTGCGTACACCGGCGCTCGCTGGCCGAGGCCAAATTTTTGGGTGAAATCCTCGAAAAAGGCCTGAAAGTGCGCTATGCAATGCGGCCCTTTGATCTCGCAGACCAGCAGTTTGAAGCCGGCGCGGTAGTGATCACCCGCGCCGACAACCATCCGCTGAGCGCCGACCTGGACGGGCTCGTCAAAGCCGCTGCCGCGCGGGCCAACGTAGCCCTGCACCCGATCTTCTCTGGTTGGGCCGGCAAAGGCCGCGATCTCGGGTCTGAAAATTTCACCACAATTCGCAAGCCGGAAATAGCCCTGGTGTATGGCGATGATGTGGACGACAATTCTTTCGGCCACACCTGGTATTTCTTCGAACAGGAACTGAACTACCCCGTCAACCCGGTTTCGCTGGACCGCCTGAGCCGCATACGGCTCAACGATTATACCACGCTGATTTTTCCGCACGGCAGCTACAATATCCCCGATAATGTAATGAAAATCATACAGGATTGGGTGAAACAGGGCGGCCGGCTCATTGCCTTCGACGGCGGGGTCAAAGCATTTGCCGATAAGGACGGGTTCGATCTGAAGAGCAAGACCGAATCCAAAAAAGATACGGCATCTACTAACCCGAAACCCTACCAGTCGCGCGAACGCGATTCGGTAAGCGATCAGGTGCCCGGCGCTATTGTGTCCACACATATCGACGAAACCAACCCGCTGGCTTTCGGCTTGTCGGGCCACTATTTTTCGCTCAAAACCAGTTCCACTATCTTCGAAATGCCGGAGAACGCCGCCACGGCGATATGGCTGGACGATGACTACCGCAATGTCGGATTTATCGGAAACCGGCTGAAGCCGAAACTGAAAAAAACACCCATTGCCGCAGTGCAAAAAATGGGCAGTGGCGATGTGGTTTACCTGGTGGATAACCCCTTGTTCCGCTGTTTCTGGGAAGAAGGGAAGGTGTTGTTTGCGAATGCTTTATTTTTTTAAATACTGCTGCGCAAACTCCACCCAATCTTTATCCTTTTCCTCCAATCGCACGTCCGGCGGCATGCCGGTACCATCGATGGCCTGGCCTGCGTCTACGCGGCAGGAGCGGGAAGTGGGGTAGGCGAGGCCGAAGGCGCCGCAGGGGAAATCCATCTCGTGCAGGTTTCCGTAGTCCATGATGCCGGCGGTATTCTGCCCGATAAGGGTGACGCGGTCGCTTTGACGGGCGTAGTACACGAATTGTTCACAACTACTGGCGCAGCCGCCGTTGATCAGGATAGCCACCCGCTGCGGGTAGGGTTTCAACTTTTTAAATTTTTGGGTTTCTTCCCGGCATTTACCCACAAAAGCGCCTTTGTTGCGGCGCATTTTGCGCGATAAATGGGCAAAATAGAGCCGGTAATTTCTGGAAAAATCCTTGTTGTGCCGCAGCCGGTCGTATTTTTCAATATTGTCGTCGGTGGCATAAATCTGCGCGCCGTAACCTTTTACCGGGCCGGAGTACACGTAGGGGCGCAGGGGGTAAAAGGTGATGTCGCTGCCGCCGCCGTTGTCGCGGCAATCGATAATCAAATTCGGGGTGCGCTCCAGCAGGGCGCTGTTGGCCCGGATCAGGCTGTCGAGTTGCCCGCGTACCGACTCGTTCATAGTGGGTATGGTGAGCAGCAACGTGGAGGAGTCGGCTTTTTCGAGGGTGAAAATAGCAGGAGGCGGGATCGTAGCAGGCGTGCCGGGAAATTGTTTGTACCAGGCGCCCAGGCCTTCAATTTCCAGTATGCCGTCGCGGAAAGTGGCGGTGGGCGTACGTTCGGAATGGTCGCGCATGTAGTAACGGGAACTGTATTGCCCCGGGGCGGTTTGTTTGAGATCGAATTTGACCTGCCCCGGCATCCACCATATACTATCGGCCTGAAGAATGACCGCAGCGAAATCGCGCTCGGGCATGCTGTTTTTTACCAAGGCGATGCGGTAGTTACCTTCAACGTTTTGGTAAATACCTTCTATGGGGTCGCGCCCCGGTTTTTGAACGTAATCCCTGGCCTGTGGTTCCGGGAGCGCAAAGGTTTCCCCGTTGACGAATCGCTGGCGGATAATTGCCGGGTCCTCTGGGGCTCCGGGGCCTTTAGGAAAAATTTGAACATGGCCATCGCGAAACCAACCGGCCCATTCGGTCAATAGGCGCAGGCATGCGGTGTCGGTTTTGACGCCGGCGATTTTGTCTTTATAAACGGAGGTGTGTTTTTCAAAATCCGCCTGATTCTGGGGTGTGACTTTGTCGCGGTAGCCGGAATAATTGATCTCCAGTTTTTGGCGAAGCCAGTCGAATTGGGTGACACAGGGGCAGGATTGCGCGGGAAGCAGTGTGGAAAACAAAAAGAGGGATTGAAGCAACAGAAATGATTTCATGCTTAAGTCAATTTTAGAAAAAGAACCGTGGTGATTAATACTATTTTGCCACTTTAACTGGAGTTTAGACAGGCCCTTTCCGGAATCAAAACCCGTGAAAATCCGTGAAGAACCGCGTGCTCGCCGAAGGCGAGGTCGTGTTGTCCGTGCTCCCATCCTTCTACGAGGGCCGCTCGCGGAGGATGGG
>CAUJEY010000267.1 GCA_963169325.1 Bacteroidota bacterium | reverse complement strand
CGGCTGCCATCCGGTTTTTATCGCCGCACACATACACGTGCGCGCCGTTTTCGAGCCAGTCGAACACTTCGCGACCGTTTTGCCGGAGTTTGTGCTGCACATATATTTTTTCGCCCTGATCGCGGGAAAAAGCCACATCCAGGCGGGTCAGGGTGCCTTTTTTCAGGGCCTGCAGCCACTCGGTCTGGTATAAAAAATCGGTTTCAAAATGCGGGTTGCCGAAAAACAGCCAGGATTTACCCTTAGCGCCTGTCGCTTCGCGCTCCTGAACGAAAGCCCGAAAAGGCGCCACACCGGTGCCCGGGCCGATCATCAGAATCGGCGTATCGGGGTTTTGTGGCAATTTGAAATATTCATTTCGTTCGACGAACACCCGGGCCGGTTGTCCGGCTTTCAGGCCGTCGGCCAAATGGGTGGAAGCCGTGCCGCGCTTTTTGCGGCCATTGGTTTCGTAGCGCACGGCGCTCACGGTCAGGTGCACCTCGCCTTCGGCAAAAGAAGGGCCGGAAGCAATGGAGTACAACCTGGGCTGCAACCGGCGCAACACGCGTAACAAGGTGTCGGCCGACCAAATATCGGGGAACTCCCGCAACAAATCGGCCAGGTCGCGGCCCCAGGTGTATTCGCGCAGGGCATTGGCGTCTTTCAGCAGGGCGGCGAGTTTGGGATAGCGGGTGCGGGCAAATAGTTTTTCCAACACATCACGCGTGATGAGCGACAACTCCACGTGGTGAGTCAGCACCTCGGCGAGTGTGGTTTTTTGGCCGTCCCAATCCACCCGTTCCCGGGCGGGCAGGATGGTGGCTTTGAGTACTTCCAGCACGAGTTCGCGCGGATTTTGCGGCCATACACCCAGCGAGTCGCCGGGTTCGAAAGTCAGTCCGGAGCCTTCCAGCGACAGTTCCAGGTGCCAGGTGTCCCGGGCCGAGCTGCGGCCGTTGAGGGATGTTTTTTCCAAAACCGGCGCTAAAAACGGGTTTTTCCGATTGTATTGCGATGCCGAAGCAGGCGCATCGGCCACCGAAGCAGTAGGCGCCGCCGCAGCGGAGGCAGCGGTCGGAACGCCATTTTCGGCGGTTATTTTTCCAAGCACTGCTGCGATCCAACGGTCGGCATCTTCCTGAAAATCCACGTCGCACTCCACCCGATCCACCAGGCGCCGGGCGCCGAGTTGGGACAGTTTTTCGTCGAACTCCCGGCCGGTTTGGCAAAACTGCGCATAACTGCGGTCGCCCAACGCGAGCACGGCATAACGCAATTCCGGCAACTGTTGTGCGCGGGCCGAGTGCAAAAACCGGTGCAGGGTTTCGGCGGCAGCCGGCGGTTCGCCCTCGCCATGTGTGCTCACGATCAGGAGCAACAGGCGCTCATTTTTCAACTGCTGCGGCGTGTAATCATTCATATCCTTCACCGTCGCCTCGAAGCCGTGCGCCCGGGCTTGTTCGGCGGCTTTTTTAGCCACGGATTTGCCGTTGCCGGTATGGGAGCCGTATAGGATAGTAAGCCCGGATTTGGCCGGTGGCGCAGCAACAACCGGAACTGCCTGAACGGCTGCGGCCGGGCCGGGTTGCGCCTGCTGTTGCGAGAGACCATAGAGGTAGCCGCTCAGCCAGATTTGCTGGGCAGGAACGAGTTCGGCGCTGAGTTGACGTAGCAAAGCTTCGTCGAATTGCGGTAGCGGTGTGTGAATGTTGGACATGACAGTGAAAAGATTGGTGGGTGGTTTGAAGGTTTGAAGGTTACTGGTTTGAAGGTTTGAGGGTTTCTGGTTTGAGGGTTTGAGGGTTACTGGTTTGAAGGTTACTAGCTTGAGGGGTTCCAACCAGTCACCCTCTAGCCCGGGCCTTCAAACCAGTAACCTTCTAACTTTCAAATCCTCAAACCCGAAACCTTCTAACCAGCAAACCTCAGATAGCCCCACTACCTCCCCCAACACTATCACCGCCGGCGAGCCAAGTATTTCTTTTTCAATATGTTGTACAATATTTTCAACCGTCCCGAACACGTTTTTTGCCGAAGGCAAGGAACCGTTTTGAAGCACGGCCACCGGCAAATCACCTCTTCCTGCTTGTCGGAATATTTCGACGATTTCGGGCAGTTTGGCCAAACCCATCAATACCACTATCGTGGCGTCGGACCCGGCAGCAACCTGTATGTCGGGCGACAACGACCCGTCGGAAGTGGTGGCGGTAATTACCCAGAAACTACGGCTCAGGTTGCGATAAGTGACCGGAATGCCGGCCAGACCTGCCACGGCAATACTGCTGGAGATGCCCGGGATATAAGTGGCCGGAATACCGTACGCTTGGGCATACTCCATTTCTTCGTACCCGCGTCCGAATACGAAAGGGTCGCCGCCTTTGAGTCGCACGACATGCCCGTGCTGCCGGGCCAGTTCCACGATGAGGGCGTTAATCTCGTCCTGCGTGAATTTTTTAAAGTTCCGGCGTTTGCCTACAAATATCCGGACGGCCGAAACCGGCGCGTGTTCGAGCAACGCCTCGCTGACCAGTGCATCATAAAGCACCGCGCCGGCGCTCTGCAAGGCTTTCAAGCCCTTGATGGTGAGCAACTCCGGGTCGCCCGGGCCGGCGCCCACGACGCTGAGACGGGGTGTTGAATCAGATAACATAGTCGGGTTCAATTTTTTGCATGATACCTGCCGCCACAGTTTGGCAGGTATTCTCGTGAATCAGGATAAAAGCCCCGGTTTTGCGATTTATCGCGTAAGGATCGAACGAAAGGGGTTCGCTGGTGCGCAGCCGCACGTGCGCCAGGTCGTTGATGGCTAAGTTGTGCGGTTGCGGTATTTTTTCCAACGTATTGATATCGAGTTTGTAATACACGTCTTTGACGATGGCCTTTACCGTGGCGCTGTTGTGCTGGAGCAAGAAGCGGCCGCCCACGCGCACGGGGGCGCCGTCGGTAATACAAAGCATGGCTTCCACATCCTGGCTGACCGTAGGCAAGTCGTCGGAATGGACGATGGTTACGCCCCGGCTGATATCGAGATCGTCGGCCAGGTGCAAAACCGCGGGTTGTGGCGCAAAGGCCTCTTCCACTTCCTGTTGATGCACTTCTATGGCGGTAATGCTTGTGGTAAGTCCCGAAGGGAAAACTGTGACGCGGTCCCCTTTGCGGTAAACTCCGCTTTGTATCTGGCCGGCATAGCCGCGGTAATCGTGCAGGTCGTCGCTTTTGGGCCGGATGACGTATTGCACCTGAAAGCGCGCATCTTTCCCGTAACGTTCGGCAGTTACATCTACCGTTTCCAGATAATGCAGCAGGGTGGCGCCGGCGTACCAGGGCATATTTTTAGAAGGTTCCACCACGTTGTCGCCGGACAGGGCACTCATCGGGATGAACACGAGGTCTTTAAAATTCAACTGCTGCGCAAACGCCTGGTAATCCGCTACGATCCGGTCGAACACTTTGGCAGAGTAGGCCACCATATCCATTTTGTTTATACAAACAGCAATGTGCGGAATGCCCAGCAACGCAGCAATGGCCGAATGCCGGCGCGTCTGTTCGATCACCCCGTGGCGTGCATCCACCAGGATAAGGGCGCAATCGGCGTTCGAAGCGCCGGTAACCATATTGCGGGTGTACTGCACGTGTCCCGGCGCATCTGCGATGATGAACTTGCGGCGGGGCGTGGAGAAATATTTATAGGCCACATCTATGGTTATGCCCTGTTCGCGTTCGGAGCGCAGTCCGTCGGTCAGCAGCGACAAGTCGATACCGCCGCCGGGCGTGTTGCGGCTTTGCCGTTCGATGGCCTGGAGAATATCCGGCGAGACGGCGTGGCTGTCGTACAACAAACGTCCGATCAGGGTGCTTTTGCCGTCGTCGACGCTGCCGCAGGTGATAAAGCGTAATAAATTCATGGTTGGCGGGAATGTTTTTTTCGAGGGATAGGATTGTGGTAAATTTTTTTGGAAAAAAAATTCACCACAATCCTATCCCTCGAAAAAAACATTTACAGGTTTAAAAACGTGAATTGATGTGATTTGAACTCATTTTATGTGCTTAATGAATACGTTTAGCTCTCGAAAAGGGCCTTCCGAAATTTTTCCCGTAAGGGCTTTTTCGGCGAGGGGTTTTTTAATATTTATTTAAAAAAAATTAAAACAACAACCCCCAAT
>CAUJEY010000266.1 GCA_963169325.1 Bacteroidota bacterium | reverse complement strand
AAGCGATTGGCGCAAAAAATTAGATGCCACCTTTGAGCAGAGAAAAACCGTGAAAATCCGCGTACAAGGTCCGTGTCATCCGTGTTCCCATCCTCCTACGAGGGCCGCTCGCGAAGGATGGGAACACGGATGACACGGACCCTGTACGCGGATTTTCACGGTTTTTTCTGATTTGAGCGTTGTTTTTAAATTTCGAGGGGGTACCAAATGCTATTTTTACCCTTCCGAAAACAAATCGCCATCCCGCACATGAAAAAATTGTCGTTCGCCTGCCTGCTTTCCCTCTGTTTCACCGCAAGCGCCCTCTTCACACTTCAGGCCCAAAAACCGATCACGCTGGAGGATATCTGGACCAATGGTACCTTCAATACCAAAGGGGTACCGGGATTCCGTTTCCAAAATGACGGGGTGCATTACACCCGGCTGACCGGCGGCAATATTGAACAATACGACCTGCGCAACGGCGAACAATCGGGCGTCATCTTCGATGCCAAAACATTGCCCGAAAATGCCGCACCGGGGTGGCCGGGCAAATTCAGCAACTATACCTTCAGCACCGACGAATCCAAACTCCTGCTGGCCACCGGCACGGAGCAGATATACCGCTGGAGCACGAAGTCGGACTACTTCGTGTACGACTTGAAAACCAAATCGCTCAGCCGCCTGCACGAAGGAGCGAAGCAACGGTACGCCACCTTCACCGCCGATGGCGAAAAGGTAGCATTTGTAGTGAACAATGATTTGTATTACAAAGATTTATCCTCCGGAAAAATCACCCGCGTCACTACCGACGGCAAAGAAAACGAGATCATCAACGGCGCTTCCGACTGGGTGTACGAGGAGGAGTTTGAACTGGTGCGCGCCTTCCAATGGAGTCCAGACGGCCAAAAACTGGCTTTCCTGCGCTTCGACGAACGCGCGGTGCCCGAGTTCACTATGGAATTGTATAAAGGCGAAGATTATCCCGAATTAGTGACGTTTAAATACCCCAAGGTTGGGGAAAAAAACGCGACTGTAACAGCGCATATTTACGACCTGGCTACCGCCAAAACCCTGCCGGTACAAACGGCTAATCCGGCTGAACCGGAGGAATTTTACCTGCCGCGTTTGGCCTGGACGCCCGGCGGACAACTTTGCATCACGCGTATGAACCGCCACCAGAACAACCTCCGGCTGCTACTCGCCGACCCAGCCACCGGCGCTTGTAACACCCTGCTGGATGAAAGCGGCAAATATTACCTCGACCTGCAGGAACCGGTTTTCCTCTCCGATGGCTCCGGTTTTCTCTGGCAAAGCGAAAAAAGCGGCTTCAATCACCTCTACCGCTACGATATGCAGGGTCGACAACAAACGGCATTGACCCGGGGCGACTGGGATGTCACCGGTTTTTATGGCTTGGATGAAAAAAACGGGCAGGTTTTTTATCAGGCTGCCGCCAAAAATGCCATGCAGCGCGAACTCTATTCCGTCAAACTGAACGGCAAAAACCGCTCGAAAATAAGCGACCGGGAAGGCTTTCACAGCGCACAGTTCAGCAGCACCTTCGATTATTTTATCCATACGTACTCCACTGCGAACACGCCGCCGCAATACGCCGTTTGCAACCGCTCGGGCAAAGTGGTACGCCAGTTGGAACAAAATGCCGGCACACGGGCCGAACAAGCCGAGTGCGGCGCCCTGCCGGTAGAGTTTTTTAAAGTGCCGATCAAAAACGGCTCCGCGCCTTCGGGGGCAACCTGGAGCGGCGAACTGAACGGCTGGATGATCAAACCCACCGCGCCGCAATTTGCCGGCCAAAAACTGCCTGTGCTGATGTTTGTGTACGGCGGCCCCGGCAGCCAGCAGGTCACCGATTCCTGGAAAGGCGCCAACTACTGGTGGTTTCAAATGCTGGCGCAAAAAGGGTATGTCGTGGCCTGTGTCGACAACCGCGGCACGGGCGCCCGCGGGGAAGAATTTAAAAAAATGACCTACATGGACCTTGGAAAATACGAAACCGAAGACCAGATCGCCTCCGCTAAATACCTCGGCGCCCTGCCTTTCGTCGATCCCGAACGTATCGGCATATTCGGCTGGAGCTACGGCGGATACATGTCTAGCCTGTGCCTGTTCAAAGGTGGCGAAGTGTTCAAATCGGCCATCGCCGTGGCGCCGGTGACCAATTGGAAATGGTACGACAGTATTTATACCGAACGTTATATGCGCACCGAACAGGAAAACCCCAAAGGTTATGCCGACAACTCGCCGGTCAATTTTGCCGACCAGTTAAAGGGCAACTACCTGCTCGTACATGGAATGGCCGACGATAACGTGCATTTCCAGAATGCCGCCGAAATGGCCAACCAACTCATCGCCGCCGACAAACAATTCGACACGATGTTCTACCCTAACCGCAACCACGGCATCGGCGGCGGCAACGCCAAAATCCACCTCTACACGCTGATGACCCGTTTTCTGGATGAAAAACTGAAAGGGACGGGGGATAGTAAGGTGGTGCGGCCGTAAGGGAGGGTATTCGTTAATGCGTCATTTTAGTCATTGGGTCATTTTTCGTCATTGGGGATTCGATCTGCGACGATTCCTCTATTTTTCCAACCACTTCAACGCTTTTTTCAGGGCCTCATCCTGTTCCACTTCCGCATCCGGCACAAACTCCGCCGGTTCGTCCACGGGGATACTGTCTTTGTACAGCCGTCCTTCGCGGTCGGCATAATAGCTCATGGCAATCGACATGGTAACGCCGGCCGGCAGCACCGTCCAATCGGTTTCCGTGGTAAAACCGGCAGTAGGCTCACCGAAAAAACGAGTGTTCGGCCGTCCTTTAAACGCTACAGCCACCACCTCTCCGGAACTGACGGTGTAACGACTTGTCAGCACAGCCACTTTGGGCGCTTCTGCGGGCGGACATTGGTTTTCGAGGTCGGCACTCAGAAAATCGTTGTAATACACGTCCCCGTCTTTGATCGTCCAGGTGGAAAAACGGTGACCGTCGTTGTCAAACGAGCCGCCCACTTCGCCGTCGCCAAGCAGGTCGGCGACACCGGCCAACATGGGAAACATATTGCCGCCGCCGTTGTACCGGAGATCGACAATCCAGCGCCGGGCGCCCAGTGTTTGCAAGGAACAAATCGCCGATCGGATGGGTGCCGCCAATTGGGCGTTATCGCCCATCGGCATACCCACGATGCGTAAATACCCCGTTTGCCCCGGCAACATAGCCGACTGGAACGGCTGACGGCCCGATTGAATGGCGCCCCACACCTTGGGAT
The DNA here is from genome assembly GCA_963169325.1 of Bacteroidota bacterium. Lineage (GTDB taxonomy): Bacteria > Bacteroidota > Bacteroidia > Chitinophagales > Saprospiraceae > M3007. Next base: position 16,088 of record CAUJEY010000266.1, on the reverse strand, counting down.
CGATACTTTTCTGATACGGCGTGGGTTCGCCCTGGTACCAGGCAATGGGCCGGTTCTGGAAAAAGAACCGGGCATGCGGGTCGTGTATCGCTTCCAGGATATACTGCAATGCCGGACGCATATCTAGTACCGTTTCAGAAAAACCCGCTCGCCAGTGCGCGCCTTCGCGCACCTCGTTCCAATTGACGCTATTCCGGTAAAGAGAAATGTATTGCGCGTGCAAAATAGCGCTGTCGAGGCAGGCTTTCAGGCTGTCGGGCAGTTGGGCTGCGCCAAAAACAGGGGGTAAAAAGAATGTTAAGAGCAGTAATGTGCGTATTTTTTTCATAACACTTCAAGGTCAGGTATAGGGCGTTAAGACGCAATTAAGGTTGAAAAAGTGCGCTGCGGTTTAAATAAATCTTAATGCCCAACCCCGAAAGGGAATTGTTGCAGCACCGGTTTTAACTTGAAGGATTAATTATACGTCAACGTTCAACCTTAAATTTTACCCGACTATGAAAAATCGTTTCTTCCTGCTCATTCCCCTGTTGTACCTGGCAGCGTGTACGCCACAACGGCCAATCGCCAGAATCATTCCTGACAATAACAAGTCCTACGAGGTTCAGTATTTATTCGAACACGAGGGCTGCAAAGTTTATCGCTTTCAGGATGGAACAGATTGGGTGTATTTCACCAACTGCCGGGGGGAAGCCATTGCCTACCCGGACAGCACGAAGGTGATCCGGAACAGTACGAATTTGAAGAACAAAAACCGGTAGCGGTATTACCTCCCGCACTACGACATTTATTTTACGCAAAGCGTAGACTTATTTCACGCAAAGGCGCCAAGACGCAAAGTAAGTGGGGACAATGCTTGGGACTTTCCCTGAAATAAAAAGGTTTACCCCCTCTTACTTTGCGTCTTTGCGCCTTTGCGTGAAATAAGTCTACGCTTTGGGTGAAAAATAATCAATAGAGTGATCATTGCCACACCACCAAAACATCCGGCGGAACAAATCGCTCGCTCCCGTCCTGACAATTTACAAAATAGCACCCTGCCGGAAGCCCCGCGGTGGATAATTCGATTCGATTCAGACCGGGGAATACCGGTGTCCGGGTTACCGAAACTAACCGGCCGGCAGGGGCGCTTACGCTGATCGTGAGGTTTTCGGGATCGGGCGATTCCCATTCTAAAAAGACCGGCGAGCCGCCGGAAACGGGATTGGGTGAAAGCCGCGCTTTGCCGTGTTTGACCGGCGGGTCTGCCACAATTTGCTTGACGGCCACTGCGCCGGCCCGAACACTGACGGCGCCCTGGTCGCCGAGCGGCGAATCATTAGTAAGCGGCACTACGGAGGCATCGATACTTACCGGTGTGGAAGTACCTATTGGGCCGGCTACCTCGAAACAAAATTCCATCATGGTTTCACCGTCCGGAACGATAGCGCCCACGAACAAGCCATCGAACATGGCAACACCCAGATGACCGGAATCGATTTGATTCGTCAGCAAATCGATTTGGTAATTCTTCAGTAAGGGATGTACTTTTTTAGTACCGGTAAATTGCAGCACCGCAGTATCCCACGACAAGGAAAAGGAGGCGCCGAGAAACCGGCCGTTTTTCACCGTCATGGGCAGGCACACCGTAGCGCCCGGTTTCGCGATAACGGATGGCAGCGATAAAAAAAGGTTGTCAGAGGCATCGCAACCGGTCATATTGACCAGGAACGACGAACTGCAACTTTTGCCGTCCTGCACCGTCACATCGTACCAACCGGGTTCCGGTACGGAGAAAACAACATCGGTGCTGTGTTTCCACTGGGCCGGCGAATTATGCGGCAGCCCTTTGACGGCCGGGTTCCCGGCTAAGGAAATATCGACGGTATAGGTTTCATTCAGGTCCCACTCAGGAAAACCGCCCCATAGGCGGAATCTGCCCTTGCAGTCGTCTCCATAGTTGGTCGAAACGCTGAATTCTTTGATTTGGCGAAGGTAAACCGTGGCAAAGGCATTATTGATACCGACATCAACACAGCCGGGTTCGAGCATGCCGTTAAAATAGTCCGTAAGGTTAATCGGCGCGTAATGGATCAGCACTGGATTGTTATTGCCGAAAAGAGCGGAATTGATCAGTAGGCCGCTGTTAAAAAGCCAGTGATCGCCGCTGTCAGGGCCGCTGGTGACAAAAAAACCGTTGCTGCTGCTCGGCCACAAACAGGGGTCGGCTAAGAACGCGTCAATCGTGCCGGTCACGGTGGGTGGACACTTGTAAAAGGCATAGCAGATGCCGGGTGGGGTGGCAGGGTTGGGGTCGGCAAATATTGCATCGCCATTGTGGTTGATCAGCAGGGAATCGCCATGACACAGAAAAATGGTATCCAGTTCAATATCATTGCTTTGGCCGATAAACGGCCCCAGGGTGTAGGTGCCGGCATAGCCGCAACCCGACGTGTCCGGCGAGACAGCATCTAATGGAACAACCCGAAACGGCGTTTGGCTGAAAAGTCCGGTCAACGGCAGGCCGGCGCAAAGTAAGGCGGCAAAAAGGAAAGATTTCATCGGTGGCAGGTTTGAATATGTTATATACAGGATTAAAATCCTACAAATATAAACAATATCCGCCCACTGCCAATTTCGCCCCGCTTGGTGAAAACAATATCCGGGATTGCCTACCAGTGCCCGGACCTGCTTACCGCCTACTGCCAACTGCTTACCGCCTAATGCCCTCACCCGCCCAACCACGCCTTAAACTCCCCGGCCCGTTCCCGGCTCACAAACACATCCTCCGGTGCAGCCGGTTCGGTCTCTATTTTCAGCCGGCCGTTCAGGTGCGGGTGAATTTTCCGGATCGTGTCAGCGCGAAGCATCACGGCGCGGCTGACACGGAAAAAATGGCGCGGGTCCACGAGGCGATCGAGTTCGTCGAGGGTGTGATCCACGAAGTGTTTTTTACCGTTGAACGTAAAGGCTTGGGTCAGGCCGTCGGAAGAGCGAAAAAAAGCGATCTCGCCGACGGTAATGAAGGTCATGGACTGGCCTGTTTTGACTAAAAAACGGTCTTTATAGGGTTCTTTTTGAAAAAACCGGGCCAGGGCCTGCAAATCGGCCGGTGTATTCCGCCGGCGCACGCGGTCCAGCGCCTTTTGCAGTTCTTCGGGATCGACGGGCTTAAGCAAATAATCAATGGCATTGACCTTGAACGCCTGAACGGCATACTGGTCGAAGGCCGTGGTAAAAATGACCGGCGCGGTGACGTCAACCTGCCGGAAAATATCAAAACTCAGTCCGTCGGCGATCTGAATATCCATAAAAACCAGATCGGGCGCAGGGAGCGTTTGCAGCCATTTGACGGCGCTTTCCACGCTATCAAGCGTGTCGAGTATGGTGCAACCTGGCTGATGTGTATGCAGCAGCTTGGTGAGTTGCCGGGCGGCAGGCAGTTCGTCTTCGATGAGTAGGATTTTCATAGGCTGGTGCGTCATTTGTCGTCATTGGGCGTCATTGGGGGTCATTGGGGGGCATTATGCGTCATTATGCGTCATTGGGCGTCATTGGGCATCATTAAGCGTCATTGGGCGTCATTGGGGGAGTTCAGGACTATTGCATTTCTACCAATGGCAGCAGCACGGTAAAGTATTCCCGCGATGCAATAACCTGCACTTCCCGGTCGGTCAGCATCTGGTAACGGATGCGGATATTATCGAGCCCAATGCCGGTGGAGTCCATTACCTGGTTTTTACGTTGCAGGTTGTTGCGTACCACCAGGTGGCCGTTTTCGGCAAATAACTCTACGGTCAGTGGTTTGCCGGTGGAGATTACATTGTGTTTTATAGCATTTTCAAAAAGCATCTGGAGCGAGAGGGGCACGATAACACCGTCGGCGGCGCCGTTCAGGTCGTGCAGTTTTACCTGGAGATTTTCGCCAAAACGTTCTTTGAGCAAAAAAATATAGGCATGCAGAAACTCCAGTTCGTCTTTGAGCGGGATCATTTTCGCTTCCCGGCTTTCCAGTACGTAGCGGTACACTTTGCTCAATTGTTGCACAAAACGCACCGCCTTGTCGGGATGTTCCGGGATGAGATACACCAGCGTATTGAGGCTGTTGAACAGGAAATGCGGGTTTACCTGGTTGCGCAGGCTTTCGAGTTGCGATTCCACGTTCTGACGTTCGAGTTCGACTTTTTCGGCCACTGCATTTTGCAGTTGCAGGTAAAACGACAAGGTTTCATAGGTGGTGATAACAAGCGCGGAGACCAGCAGGGCGGAAATGAATTTTACCACAGGGCTGGGGTCGCCATTGTGTTCGGGTAAAAGCCATTCGAAGAGGTTGTGTAAGATAAAATTTACCGCCACAAATACTACTACAAACGCCAGCAGCATCCCGATCAACCGTTTTCGAATATCCCGGAAGGCCGGATAGCGCATTTTCAGCCGGTGGTACGACCAGCGCAACGCGTACCAGAACGCCGCGGTGTATACGAAAGACATGGGAATGCAGACGCTCAGGTAGCCCCAGTTGCCCTGCTCGTAGTAGTCGTTGAACAGCAACAACGAGATCAGCATACTGGCCAACGGTAAACCGGTCAGGATGACCCAGCGGTCGTCGAAACCGGTTACGTCGCGGAAGCATTTACTGGCCATAGTATGAAATTTAAAACTCCACCCGGTACAGCACATCCGGGAAGAACCCGATCTGATCGATGCGCCCTACTTCTTCGCGCACAGTGTTGTAGCGCATGGCGAAGATATTGCGGTGGTTGGTTACATTTTGGAAGTCGAGGAAAAACGTTTGTGACAATTTGCGTTTGGCGCTGTTGAGGCGGAAACCCAGTTTCACATCCCAGCGGAAATAGGGATCGAGGCGTTGGCTGAAAGCTTGGTCGTCGTACAACACTTCTTTGCCGGCAGCGCGGCTGGCTTCGAGATTCACCGGGGTGTAGGGGCGTCCGCCGGCGGCGGTCAGTTTGGTGTCGAGCGTGAGGAAACGACGACCCGTTTTACCGAGTGCAAACTCGCGGCCCGCCAGCGCATTCGCCACATACCGGCCGTTGAATGCCGTGTTGCGCTGCACGCCATCGGAGCCTTTATATCGGGCATCGAACAGGCTGAGCGTGACGAGGCTGTACCAACCCTGGCTGAAAAACTTTTCCAGCGTCAGTTCCAGGCCGTAGTTGGAGCCGGTACCGGTATTCAGCAGAGACCCTTTTTCCGGGAAAATAAAATCGGCGCCGCTGTTCAGCATCGAAAAACTTGTGGGAGTGGCTTCCACCGGCACGTCGTTCAGCCATTGGTAGTATGCCTCGGCCTTTACGCGCCAGTTAGCGCCGGGTTTGAAATCGTACCCTAATACCAGGTGCTGGCTGCGGGTGAAACCCAAATCGCTGTTCGTTTCCACGGAACTGCCGTCGGGGCGTTGTTCGCGGAACAGGAACACCGGCAGCGGCTGATTCTGATGGTGCATACCGTAGCCCAGGCTCAGGGTGTTTTTAGGCGCTAACTGCCAGTTGACGGCGGCGCGAGGTTCAAGCGCAAAGTCCTCGGTTTTATCAAAATAGAGCCCATGCAGGCCGCCGTTCAGGGTCAGGCGTTCGGTGAGGCGGTATTGGGCCTGGCCGTAGGCTTCGAGCAGGCTGAATGTGCCGTCGAAGTCGCGCTGCGTCCACCAGTCGGGTTTGCCGTCGCCGTCGAAGTCAGGTGTGCTGAAGCGGGTATCGGCGCGGGTGTCGAGGGTGAATATTTGCGCCAGCGCGCCGGTGCGCACGGTGAGGCGGTTGTTGACTTTGGTGTTGTAATAAGACGAGATGCGGTACGTCACCTGGTCGTCCTGTACGTCGTTGGTGCGAAATGGCGCGTTCTCATCGATCAGCAGGTCGTCCGATTGGTAAGTATTGCCGGAATACGATACCGATACCAGGCTGCGGAGGTAAGCGCGGTCGTTGAGCAAGAGGCTATGTTTCAGGCCCAATACGCCGAATTTGGAAGTGGTATAGGCATTTTCATCGGGGTTGGCAAACAAGTCGGTGGTATCCAGTTCGGCTGCCAGAAAGTCGATCGAACTTTGACCGGCGATACCGAACAGCGAAAACTTGCCTGCTTTGGTATTGCCCAAATCGGCATTAAACGTCAGGTCCCTGTATTTTGGCGTCGCCTGGGTACCCACGTTGAGGCCGGCGGCCGAGGCCAGTTCGACAAATGAGTGCCGGTAAGCCACCACGAAGGAGCCGTTATTTTTTTTGTTCAACGGCCCTTCCACCATAGCCTCCATCCCGGAAAAAGCGCCTAACTGGCCGGTAACTTCGTAACGGTCTTTGTTGCCGGTGCGCAGGGCGATGTCGAATACGCCGGCCATGGCATTGCCGTATTCAGCAGGAAAAGCGCCGGTGAGGAAGTCGGAGGTGGCGATCATATTGGGATTCAGGGCAGAAACCGGGCCGCCGGTGGTGCCGAGGGTGCTGTAGTGGTTGGGGTTGGGGATGGGAATACCTTCGAGGCGCCAGAGGACGCCGGTGGGGGAGTTGCCGCGAATGATGATGTCGTTGCGGGCGTCGTTGTTGGCGGCTACGCCGGCGAAGTTGGCCACCATCTTGGCCACGTCGTTGCGACCGCCGGAGTAGCGCAGCACTTCCTCGGTGTTGAACTGCCGGGCACTGATGGTCGCCATCTCGTTCACCGGTTTGTCTTTATCCGCATTCCCCTTTATCACAATCTCATTCAGCGAAGTGAACGACTCCTGCATACGCAGGTCGAGTTGCACTTCTTTGCCGGCGGTCACAAGGATATTCGGCACGGTGAGCGGCTCGTAACCCAGGTAAGAAATGCGGAGTACCTGCCGGCCCACGGGCGCATTATGGAGGGCAAACCGGCCGTCGAGGTCGGTGGTTGCGCCGATAACTATTGGTTGCGTCATAGCGTCATTACCGTCATTGTCAGTAATTAGCTGAACAGTGGCCCCGATCAGCGGCGATTCGGATTGCTGGTCAAAAACTACGCCGCGGATGGTTTGGGTTTGGGCGTGCAACAGCAGGGGTAAAAACAGGCAGAAAGACAGGAGTAAACGTTTCATCGTCAAGGTTGAGTTCGTTATTTTTTGAATGACGATGCAAACATGGACTTTGTTCGAACCCGAAGAAAGCGGAGTCTCTTAAGCCGTCGGTTACGCAGGCTGAACCGTAGAATCGGAAGGATGAATTGACAGGCATACTTTTGATGCCGGCAGGTCGGCGACACTAGGTCGCAAAATGGATGACGCGGCACTAGCCTGTCAAGCGGTTTTCCAACGGGAAAGCAGTCTCTTTTTCACGCCAACGCCTTCAACGCCGCCTTGATCATATCCTCCACCCTGACGAGATTGGGCTGATCTTTCAAAATCTGATTCAGCGCTTTTTGCCCGGCGATGCGGTTGATCCCCAACGACAGGAGCGCGGAGAGCGCTTCGTCGCGTACGGCGCTGTCGGCCATCGGCAGCAGCACCGGACCGTCGGGCGCTTCCTTGGCCAATTTGGTTTTCAGATCGAGAATGATCTGTTTGGATGCTTTGGGCCCGATGCCTTTTGCCCGCTGCAGCACGTGTGCCTGCTCGCCGATGATCGCCGAGCGAATTTCATCCACCGTCATCGACGACAGGAGCAGCAACGCGGAAGTCGGCCCCACACCCGTAACGCTGATGAGTTGCACAAATAGGTTGCGCTCGGTTTGTGTAGCGAAGCCGTACAACGTGTGGGCGTCTTCGTTTATATGAAAATGGGTATACAAAGTGGCGCGCGCCACCCCTTCCAGGGCCGTATAGGTGCCGAGGGAAATATTCAGGTGATAGCCGACGCCGCCCACTTCGAGGGTGAGATACGCCGGCGTGCGGAAGGTGATTTCTCCTTTTAGATATGCGAACATGTGGCAAAAGTAGCGCCGTTGAGCCAAATAAGTACCATCAAAATATGACAGGTATAACTGCTAACGATTACCCACAAAACTGACATTTCAAATCCTCGGAGAGGCCCAACGTTTGTAGAAACATCCAGTTAGGATGTTTCAGGCCTCGGAGAGGCCCAACCAGGCGGTAAATCTATCATCCGGGGCGCCACATCATCCTCCAATCGTCGTCATACTTTCCTGCACCGGCGCGCCCTGAAAACGGCGCTGTTCCGCTTCGTGGCCGTCTTTGGCGCGGTTGCCGATCGCCTGGACAAAGGCAGTTCGCAGGTCGTCGTCGGTGGCGCCGGCCCGCATGAGATCGCGCACGTTGAACACACCGGAATCGTACAAACAAGTTTTGAGCAGGCCCTGGGGCGTGATCCGGATCCGGTTGCAGGTGCCGCAAAAACTGCGGCTGTAAGCGGCAATGACGCCCACCGTTCCCCGGTGCCCTTCAATGGCGTAATTGAAGGAAGTCGAATGGGGCGGGTCGGGTATCTTGGCCAGGCCCGGGTAATGTTCGCCGATATGTGCCATAATCCGGCGGTGGTCCCAAATCCAGTGTTCATAATGCCGGCCGGAGCCGTTGAACGGCATTTCCTCTATAAAACGCACACTGAGCGGGTGCTCGCGCGTCAGTTCGACAAGTGGCAGGATGTCCTGTTCATTTTGGCCCTGCATCACCACGGTATTTATTTTGGTATCGATCCCGTGCGCCAACAGTTCGTGCATCGTGTCAATCACCTGGTGAAACTCATCGCGCCGGGTAATTTCGCGAAACCGCTCCGGGTCGAGGGTGTCGAGGCTCAGATTGACGGAACTGATTTTCAGTCGTTTAAAATGTTTTACCAAAGGCGCTGTCAGCGTTCCGTTGGTGGTGAGGGCAACTCGTTTAATCCCCGCTATCGCGGCAATTTTTTCCAGAAACGACATCAGATCGCGCCGCACAAAAGGCTCGCCTCCGGTGAGGCGCACTTTGTCCACCCCCATTTCAGACAAAACACGCAGCAAACGTTCCATTTCCTCGTAGCTGAGGATGTCATGTTTCGGGGCAAAGCGAATACCTTCCTCCGGCATGCAGTAAAAGCAGCGCAGGTTGCAGCGGTCCGTTACCGCCAGGCGTACATAATTGATCCGCCGGCCGTGGTTATCGTAGAGCATCAGATTTGTGCTGACTAAGTTATGTCAACCAATAAATAATCGATTAGCAATGACACCAGAGCATACGCTTCAATAAATCTATCAAACGCTGTGGGTTCAAAAAAGAAAAATTTTATCAGAAAATAGATGGCACTGAGGGTTACACTCAATGCCCATAACTTGTACCAAAAGGGACCGTTTTTAAATTTTTTTAGCATAACAGGTATGTTACAGCGGTTCAATATTCCCAATTATTGATTAAATATTTTTGATGGCGCACCGCCAGGTTTTCAGCACAATCATCATTCCCTTGAATCAACCGCCTCATCGGTATTGAATCAGGGGAAAAAATTCACCTGATTCAAAAATATCCCGTTCCAGGGGTAATTCCAAAAAAGCGTCGGCATCGTTCAGGTTGGCTAAATCGCCGGAACCATGGCCCGGCAGGGGAAATGCCTGCAAGATACCGTTTGTAGCGTTATCTGTTTTTACCGGCAAAAAATAAGTCAACCGGGGTTTAAACACCACCCTTTCACCCAAAACGGCTGTCCGGAACGGCGCCGGCTCCTGTCCCAAACTGCTGCGCAAAAACGGCATCAGGTAGCGCCAGGTGCATAAAAAAGCCGAAACAGGATTGCCCGGCAGGGCAAAGATCACCGGTTGGCGCTTAAAATGTCCGAACCAAAAAGGTTTGCCCGGTCGCTGCGCCACTTTGTGAAAACATTTTTCCACGCCCAGTGCATTCAGCACCTCCGGTAAATAGTCGAACTTACCTTCCGAAACGGCCCCGGTGAGCACAACCAGGTCAAATTCGGCAAGAATATCTTGCAGGCCTTTGGCGATGAGGTCCCGGTCGTCGGTAAAATGAAACAATTGGCCTGCGAGGCCGAAATGTTCCAGCAGCGTAGCCTGCACGGCGTACACATTGGAACGGCGGATTTGATGAGGCAGGGGAGAATCGGCCACATCCACCAGTTCGTCGCCGGTAGATACGACCGCCACCCGGGGCAAACGAGCTACCAGGAGTGTGGATTTGCCAATGGAAGCCGCCGTGGCAATTTCTGGCGGCGCGATTTTCCGGCCGGCCGGCACGATCAGATCGCCGGCCCGCCGGTCGATGCCCTGGAAATGAATATTCTGGCGGAAAGCCATTTCCGCTATCCGGATTTCAGCCCGGCCATCATTCAAAAGTATATCTTCGTACCGGATCACGGTATCGGTTCCTTCCGGAAGCATAGCGCCGGTCATCACTTCCACACAGGCATCTGGCCGGCCCAGGGTCAGGCGTGGGGCGCCGGCAGCCTGGATGCCGTCCACCGGGAATTCGCGTTGTCCCGCCGCGAAGCGCTCATGCCGGATAGCGATGCCGTCCATTGTCACCCGGTCGAACGGTGGGAAATCGCGGTCGGCCCGCAGGTCTTCCCGCAGGATACGGCCTAATGCCTGCATCAGGGGGACTTGTTCGGTTCCCAGCGAGAGACGGTGGTTCAGGATAATTTGTTCGGCTTCGGCGACGGTCAGCAAAGTGGAAATATTTGATTCAGAGGATAAACATATCACTAAGTCATTGGTTTAGCTCAACATTGCGCCGACAAATATGCAACATCAAAAGCACAACAAACTCGCCAAACCGGCGTCCGGCCACTTTGCCCGCCGGGAATGGGCCATCATAGGCACATCTTGTGGTTCGATACAACAACTGGCCCGCGAGCTGACGGCCCAACTCGCCCCCCGCCACAGAATCGGTTATGTGGATGCTGAGCACCAGAAAGCCGGCGCGGAAGAAATTGCACCCGGTTTTGCCTTGCAATACACCGACAAAATCAGTTATCACCGGTTTGACACACAGGAAAAACTGAATCCCTGGCAGCAATACGCGCGGTTCAATGAAATGGACCTGGTACTGGTGAATGGTAATCATTTCGCTGCGTCGCGCCAGATCGTCGCGCTCGACCGGCGCAAATTTGACAGCCTGCAACGCAAACTGGACCGCCTCACACAGGTGGACCTTTTTCTGACCAACGGCGCGGACCCTAATTTCGCCAAACCAACCGGGCTGCCGGATGCCCTGCAACAGCAACTGCCCGGTTGGAATACTATTCCGGTTCTCGACCTGCACGATACCACCGGCATCGCCGCTTTTCTGCAAGCCCGCCTTTTGCCGCCGGTATTAAAAGCGCTTATACTGACCGGCGGTAAAAGTATGCGCATGGGCCAGAACAAATCCGCGCTCGATTACCATGGCATACCCCAATGGCAATACCTGTGCAACCTTGTTCAGGAGGCCGGCATACCTGATGCCTTTCTTTCCTGCCGGGCCGAACAAGCCGGCGATTTTGCGCCGGAGCCGCTTATCACCGACACTTTTCTCGATTTGGGTCCCATGGGTGCTATCCTTTCGGCTTTCCGCTACGACCCCAATGTCGCCTGGTTGGTGCTGGCCTGCGACCTGCCGATGCTGGACGTATCCACCATCCATTATTTGATCAAAAACCGCCGGCCATCGGCAACAGCTACCGCTTTCAGGCAGCCGCCTCCACCACCCGGCTGGAGCGATGCAAAAGAGCCGAAAGATGCCGGATTCCCCGAGCCGTTGATTACGATATGGGAGCCCAAAAGTTATCTTACCCTGTTACAGTTTTTGGCGCAAGGCGTGAGTTGCCCGCGTAAAGTATTGATCAATTCAGATACTTGTCTGCTCGATGCGCCCGATCCGGGAGCTTTGCTGAATGTGAATACTCCGGAGGAACGCGAGCAGGTGTTGCATAAATTACGTTGAGTAAACCAATAACCAAAAAGATGCGCCAGTTTTTCCCCATATTCGAACATTACCCGGACCTCGTTTATCTCGATAGCGCGGCTACCACGCAAAAGCCGCGTATTGTGATCGAGGCGGAGCGGTATTTTTACGAGTGGCAGAATGCCAACGTACACCGAAGCATTTATCCTCTGGCTGCGACGGCTACCGCAGCCTATGAAGATACCCGGGAAAAAACACGCGCATTTTTGAATGCCCGGGAAGCCCGGGAGATCATTTTCACCCGCGGCACAACCGAAAGCGCCAACCTCGTGGCACAATCCTACGCCGGCGAACGGCTGGAGGAAGGCGACGCCCTGCTCATTAGCGCTATGGAGCATCACTCCAACCTGATCCCCTGGCAACAGGTTTGTTTGCGCAAAAAAGCCCGGCTGCTCGTCATTCCGGTGAACCGCGACGGGACGCTGGACATGAGCCGTATTCCGGAATTACTGCGCAAAAACCGGGTTAAACTCCTGGCTATCTCGCATATCTCAAATACCTTAGGTACCATTAACCCCATTTCCGATATCATCGCCCTGGCGCATCAACATGGTACGCCGGTGTTTGTGGATGCTGCGCAGAGTGCCGCTTCCATGCGGCTCGATGTCCAGGCTCTGGACGTCGATTTTTTGGCTTTTTCCAGCCATAAAATGTTCGGTCCCACCGGCGTGGGGGTGTTGTATGGCAAATCGGAATTGTTGGAAACCATGCCCCCTTGGCAGTATGGCGGCGAAATGATCCGCGACGTAACTTTTGAACACACCGTATTTGCCCCGTTGCCGCAAAAATTTGAAGCCGGGACGCCCAATATCGCCGGCGTGGTGGCCTTCAGCGCAGCATTGGAGTTTATCGCCGGCCTCGACCGGGAAAAAATAACCGGACAAAGCCGGGCATTGCTGGACTATGCCACCGACGAGTTGAACCGGATTCCCGGCCTGACCATTATCGGTCAGGCGCGGGAAAAAGCGGGAATTCTTTCGTTTACCCTCGCCGATGCACACCCGCACGATATTGCGACGATTCTCAGCGAACAACAAATTTGTATCCGCGCCGGACATCACTGCACCCAGCCACTCCTGGATTTTTTGGATTTGCCGGGTACGGCAAGAGCCTCCTTTTCAGTGTATAATACGGAAGCGGATGTGGTGCGGTTAGTAAAAGGTGTGCGGGAAGTACTCCGGCTAATGGGAGATTAGAGCGTGGGTTATACCTCTGACGGTCCGGGTACATATTCCAAAATATCCCCCGGCTGGCAATCCAGTGCCTGGCATATCGCTTCGAGCGTACTAAAACGGACGGCTTTTGCTTTCCCTGTTTTTAAAATGGAAAGGTTGGACAAGGTTAAATCTACCTTTTCAGAAAGTTCGTTTAAAGACATCTTTCTTTTGGCCATCATCACATCGAGATTTACAATAATTGGCATAGCTCAAACGGTTAGGTCTTGTTCTTGTTGAAGGTGTGCGCCGCGCTGAAAAATTTCCACCAGGGCAAAAATCAATAAAGCTATCAGGCCGCTGAACACAATCTCCTCAACCGAGCTGGCGGGTTTAACGCCCAACGATTGATATCCCGGCAAGGCGCGTACAATACCGGCCAGGGTGCGGGAAGCCAGAAATGCCGCCAACGGAATGGCCGGTATCATAAAAGCAATATACCGGACCCGGCGGATATTCTCCGGTTGAAAAGTCACCCCCCGGTCGAGATTGCGAAAAATGCGCAGCATCTGGTAAAGCACCAGGATACCGAATAGCCAGGCCAGGTTTTGAAATAAAATATAACCCAAATACCTGGGCTTGAACAGATCGCTCCGGCTCGCAAATTCCATGGTCAGGAATTGCTGTTGATTGAAATTGTAAATGTTTAGCGCGCCACTGCCCTCCGGATTGGGCAGCGTTACCGGTTGATGGTCGCCCACGGCAGTTACCCAGCCCTGGATGGAAGGCTGCCCGTCGGTGATGCCAAAGTAGTTTCCCTGATTGAGGACAAACAGGGCGATACCGGCCACCATCAGACCCATAAAAACATAGTGCAACACCCGGAGCAAAGTGATTTTCAGTGTAGATTCCATGATTTACTTTTTTGGTTAATAAATAATCGCAGGGCAAATATACAGTGTGTTTTTTGTTTTGCAATTAATATTTACTGTTTTTCAATAAATATTTTCCTTTAATCAAAAATGTAGACTTATTTGTAGATCATCCTGGGCTCGACTCTTCCCGGCAAAACATTGGTTTTCAAAGCATTTAGCGGGCTTTTCGTCGGTTACTTCCAGCGGCGCGTGATACCACTGCTATTTTCGCCGGTAAAAATTTTGCAGATGAAAAAATTATTGACACTCCTTGTATTTTGCATTGGCCTGGGGACACTCTCCGCCCAGGATTTGCCAACTTCGCTCAATGACTACCAATTTACCCTCAAGAAAATGGCCGGCGCCACGCCGGTGGAGAACCAAAACAAGTCCGGTACCTGCTGGGTCTATTCTGCCAATTCGTTTTTTGAAAGCGAACTGATTCGAATGGGCAAAACGCCGGTCAACCTGAGTGAGATGTACACGGTACGCGCCGGCTATCTCGAACGCGCCGAAAACTACGTGCGCCGCCAGGGAGCGGCTGCTTTCGGCCAGGGCGCCGAAACGCACGATGTGCTGAATATCACCCGAAAATATGGCCTGATGCCGTATTCCGCCTACTCCGGATTTCCGGCCGGGCAAGAAAAACCGGTGCATGGCGAGTTGGAAGCCGTGCTGAAAGCCATCGTGGATGCCGTGGTCAAAATGCCCGACGGCAAACTCAGCAACCAGTGGAAGAAAGCCTACGCCGGCGCTTTAGATGGTTACCTGGGCGCTCCGCCGGCAAAATTCATGGTAGACGGCAAAGAATACACCCCCCAATCCTTTTCCCAAAACCTGGGTATCAATTTAGATAACTACGTGCCGCTTACCTCCTACAACCATCAACCGTTCTACAAACCCTTCGTGTTGGAAGTATCCGACAACTGGTCGAATGGAATTTTCTACAACGTACCTATCGATGAGCTCGTGCAAACGGCCGACAACGCTTTGGAAAACGGCTACACCATCGTATGGGCTACCGATGTGAGCGAAAAAACCTTTTCCGCTAAAGAAGGTCTCGCTGTGTGGCCACAAACCGCTTGGGAAGATATGAAGGACGATGAAAAAGCGGCCTGGTTCAAGGCGCCGGTAAAAGAAAAATGGGTTACGCAGGAGGAGCGCCAGGTCGGATTCGATCAGCTCACCACTACCGACGATCATGGCATGCACATCACCGGATATGTAACAGATCAAGGCGGTACGAAATACTACATCGTCAAAAACTCGTGGGGCGTGGTAAAACCCGAAATGGCGGGGTACCTGTATGTATCGCAACCGTATTTCCGCAGCAAAACAATGTCGATATTGGTACACAAAGACGCTATTCCAGCGGCGATCCGGAAAAAATTAGGCTTGTAAAGCGCTGCTAACGACCATTGTTACGCCGGCCGGTTAGAAAATTATCCATGTATCAAGACGTTCATTTTTTCCATCTACATGACCTGGTGCGGGAAGGGTTGGTTTGAAAAAGGGTTTGGAGGTTTGGAGGTTTGGGGGTTTGGGGGTTTGGAGGTTTGGGGGTTTGGAGGTTTGGAGGTTTGGGAGTTTGGAGGTTTAGGGGTTTGGGGGTTTGGAGGTTTAGGGGTTCGAAGGTTTCTGGTTACAAAACCGATATTTTAAAGCCTCGGAGAGGCCCAACGTTTGTAGAATTATCCAGTTGAGATGATTCCGGGCCTCGGAGAGGCCTGACGTTTGTTTTTTTGTCTATTGTGATCAGGGACTGTTCAAAAATCTGTGTCTATTGGCCCTATGTTATTTTTATAAATACCTAATTATCAATATTTTAAATCCAATATTTTAAATATTAGACATCAGTTTTTGAACAGCCCCAACAGCCCCCGGGAAAACGGCATAATTACCCGCGCCCTTGAAACGCCTCCAAACCTCCACCCCCCCAAACCCCCAAACCCCCAAACCCCCAAACATCCAACCCCCCAAACCTCCAAACCTCCAAACCCCAAACCCCCAAACCTACTTCAGTTCCTCCGCGGAAAACGTCGCGCCGTGTGCGGGCTTCACGTCGCGCAAGATTTTTATTTTTTCTGCTGAAATCTGGACCGGTTCCCGGCTAAAGGCGTTGCGCACAAAGGTTAATATGGCCGCCAGGTCGGCGTCGGAGCAGGCCGGATTAGCGGCAAGTCCGGGCAT
>CAUJEY010000265.1 GCA_963169325.1 Bacteroidota bacterium | reverse complement strand
CAATATTGTGTCCGTGAGTGTCTCGATGCTCATAGGGCAAAAGTTGGTTTATGATTCGCACCACAAACTTAAACTTTTGCCTTTTTCTTTATATGGCTTTAATCCACACTGGGGCCAGCCAAAAATCATTACGAACCATTGAAAAAGAGATGTTACGAGAAAAATTCCTTTGAGAAGAAACGTTGAACTTGTTTAGGACTTTAGGCAGACAAGAGCACACAGAAAATCCAATCGTGGTCTGTAAGTTCATTTCCGATGTGCTTGACCGAGAACGGTATGCCACCGAATTGTACGAAGACAGCGAGGAGTTTTTTGGGTATGTTTTTGGCTTTGAATCTGAGTGGTGATATTTTTCTGTTAAGGAATTTGAAGACTACATTACTTGCGGTCAACGGAGAAAAGACCCAGAGTTCACGCCGTGCAGACGGAAGGAGTTAGGGCTTTAGCTCTGACTCTTTTCTTTAGCCTTAATATATATTGGAAAAGTATTACTATTTTAAAGATAATTGGCAAGGTCCTTTTAGTTTAGATGAGTTACTGCGTCTACAATTAGAAGAGAATATACCTATTTGGTACCCTGGACTTTGTGACAACAATATGGAAATCCCAGAGGATTGTACACATGATAAGGTTAATTTTGCATTCGTATTAAATCAATTTAAGAAATCAGAGCCATTGAAGAAATTTTATCGCACCATTATCTTTTCCAAGACCCCACTGAAAGGCTTGTATAGGTACAAGGATGAATTTCAGATTTATCCATTAAACCTTAAAAATGCTCCTAATCAAAGTAATGTATCTGACATTCCCTTGATAATCGAGTTTTGGTACGACACTAAAGATAACGCCAAAGTAACAGTGTTTGACTATCAAAATCTCAACGAATGGGCGTCAGAGGCGTCAACTCAACTTAATAGGTTAATTCAAATAACTAACCTACTTTCAGTCATATCTAATTATAGGTTCTTTTACTATCGTGTTGTTGATGCTAAATGGACAAAATATTTTCCTGATGATGTAAACGACTCAAACAGGGATGAAATTAATAACTCTCCAAGCCAGTGGTCATTAGTGAATTATTATTACCCTGGCATCTCAGAAGATTTACAAATATCAGAGTTTGCAAAGCCAGATTTCCCGCAAGTGAAATTTTATGAACAAAACTTTTACTATTACTATAACCCAGTTGAAAATATACAAAAGCCGATCACACTCCCACATACTATTAATTTAATTCTTGAAAGATATTTCTCATTGAATAATAAAGAACGAAACGTTGTTGACTCGGCTATTTATCAGATTTGCAATGCTTTAGATTTATTTTCCACGATGAAAAGTTTGTCTTTTTTTTCTGCTGTTTCAAGTATCGAAACTTTAGTAAATTATGAATTCAGAGATGAGATTTTAGAGTATGAATGTGACCAGTGTAAATCTTTGAAATCTTCTTCTCGTATCTGTCAAAAATGTGGTAAACCTACTTGGGGTGTTGGAGCGAAGTTTAGGGAATTTTTGTTTAAATATGTTTCTAAGCAAAAAGATGCTAAAAAATTTTATAATTCGATTTACGATATTCGCTCTAAAATAACACATACTGAATACTTATTACATGGAGAAAATTTTATGAGTTTTGATCTAACAGATAAGACTAAAGAAATAAACTTAAGGCATTTGGAGGCTATTCAATTGAGTAGAAGAAGTTTAGTAAATTGGTTGCTAAAAAAGGATACCTAATATTTTCTTAGTAATTCACATTTTTGTTTTCAGTTCTTTCACTTTTCTCATTGAGAATTTAGGCGATATAAATATTAAGGCAGAAAAAACTCTGCCTTATGGGAGACAACCTGTTTCGGAGCGGATGGCTCGTCCACCAGGGAACAAAATTGATAGTTGACAAACAAACAAAATGTTGTACTTTTGTACAAGTCAAACACCGGCGATCACATTGTAAAATTAACGAATATGGAAAAGGTGAATCTTGCGGTCGATCAGGACGTATATGACCTCCTGGATACCGAATATGTGGAGCAAAACCTTGCGGATGCAGATGTTTACATTACCTTTTCGTGCGTCAAGTCAGAGAATTGGAAGGACGACACGTGGATAGGTGAGGACGGGACTATTTCGTATGTCATCAAACTCCCCTACACCAAAGTGAAGCGAATGAAGAAAGAGAATATTAGGAAACTGATGCTTACCAAAGCACTGGAAAGGTTACGGCAGGTTGCCTAAACACCCCGAAATCGGGGTATTTAAAATATAGGTGTTAGGTATTCCCTGGCACCTTTTTTCATTAAAAAACACAAAATGATTAAGGACTTAATTGCTGATTTGGCACATGATAAAATTACTCTATCACAAGCCCTTACAAGGTCGAAAATAATTGCTCATCAAATTAATAATGATAATTTTATAAAATGGCTTATCAACGAATTATCGGGGTATGATAATATAGAATATTGCCCTTCTTATAGGGTCACCGAAGCAGAAACTGTTGCTAAAGTAAGAGACTTTAGTGGGGAAATGTTTGTGCCAATACAAGATGGCATAGGACTTGGTGCTGACTTCTACATATACCACATTACTCAGGGTATTGATACCATAGAAGAAGTATTATCTCGTGATAACGCAAAAAATAGTAATTTTGTGTACATGCAAATGTCGCCTCAATTTACCGAAGAAATGCGTGAAATAATAGTATTTAATGGTGATTATTCACTAATTTCGTTAAACAAGAAAATAGGATTGTCTGTATTCCATAAAGTATTAAACCTCACAAAACAAAAACTGCTTGACACGCTTTTGGAATTGAATAATGCATTCCCTAATTTAGAAAACAATTTCATTCCTAAGGATATGGGAAAAAAAGCAAGCCAAATTATTAACAACAATATTTACGGCTCCAACAATAACACCAATGTTGGTGTTGGTGAGAATGTCACGCAAACCCAACATATTACAATAAGTCAAACGACGATTAATGAATTGACTGAAAAACTCAGAACCTTAGGTGTTCCAGCCGAAGAAATTACAGAGTTTGAAGATGTTGTTAAGGCTTCTGAGAATAAAGATTCAAAGACAAAGAAATTATTTGCATGGGTTGGTAAGGTCGCGCAGAAGTCCCTTGAGAAGGGAATTGAATTGCAAATACCTGCAATAATTGATCTCATTCAGAAAGTTCTGTAATTCGCCTTCACAGAATTGAAGGTGTCGGGTATTTCCTGACACCTTTTTTATAATAACAAATTTGAACTAATAATGATAAACGAAGATATAATCGCAAAGACAGAAGAACTGGTTGCAAGTAGTTCTCTCGAAGATGCTCTTGAGTATCTTCGAGGTAGGACATTAAAAAATGACGATATACAGAAAAGTATAAGCCTTTTACTGTCTAGAAAGAAACATAACGACAAACAAACCCATTTGGGACTAATTACACAGAATGAGTCAAATGTGGAGGCCACTAGGATTTCCTATGCACTTCTAAATATTATCTACGAACATAGGCGAAATAACAGTCGTGTAACTGATGTTGATTTACTCAGCGAAAGATTAAGAACAGCCAAAGAAGAAGAAGAGTTTGAGCGACAAGCAACTCATTTTATGTCATCTACAGGTGGTATTCAAGCAGTTATGGAAGTGGTAAATGACCTTTTTGTGCAATTACCCATATCTTTGGATGACTTTTCCGAGAAGGCGAATCTGCGCAAAGCCTACTTGCAGGACTCACAGTATGAATCGACAAGGATAATAAATTTTGAAGGTAAGGTGAGTATTCTTATAACTTGGGAAATTAAATCTCGCTATTCATTAGATGGGGCAATGATGGCATTCCGACTTTGTGACAAACCGATGGTATTTCATGGGAGTTTCGCTCACTTTGGGTTTGAAGAGCCTAAACTGTTGAAAATCATTACCTTTCTACCAACCGTAAATAAAAACATGGAAGTTGGGTGGTCAACAAATGAATATATGTTCCTCAGTAACGAAGAAGTGATAAATAAATGCTTTGAACTAATTGTTGAACACCTAGAACAATAATCACCTTGACAAAGTCTTGACAAATGACGTTTTCGGATTATAATAGAAGAGTAAGATAGTTTTACCCCTTACAAACACAAATGAAACAACTCATCCTCGGAGCGCTTATAGGTACCGCTCTTACTTCTACATGAGGCATCCTTGCCTCACAGTACGGTAACATCACCGTACAGAACAACCTCACCACCAAGAATGTCGCCGACACCTACACGTCAATGCAAATCCTGGCAAGAGACGTATCTACTGTTATGAGTCAGGGAAAGGAGACTTGCAAGGTTTCATTAGAGATGGAATGCGAAGCAAAAGACCCCGAACCATTCTGTAATGACGGAATCGTTAACCAACCTTGGGAGGAGTGGGATGGGAGCGCACCAGAATGATATAGGTGCAATGTGTATAAGACCACGGTGGTGTAATGTGATGTAGTATCTTGTTGCCTTGTTCTTTGACTTGTTTGTGTAATTGTTGCGGTAGGTAAACGGTTATTTATGACCATGCATAACTTGGTCATGCAGGTTCCGGAACAACCCGAACTTCCTGACGAATGCAAGCAACCAGTGATGGGATGCTACTGAGTTCATTTTTGAGGAGTGGGTGGATTTATAAATTGGCAGTCGCAAAGGCGTCTTTTTATTGTGATAATTTATTTGTAATTTAGCGCCAAATTAGAATCAAAATTTTTCTAAAAATGCGGGTAGATAAAACTCAAGTTAAAAATATTGTGTCGGGTAGCAATATTCATATTGGTGTAGGTGATGTTATCATGGGAGATAAATATATATATGAACCTGCTCATAGTTCGAGATTAATAGAAAGGATACGTGATAATACAATAAAAGTTGTTACAATCAGAGAAGCTTTAGGTGAAATACCATCACTGAGTGAAAGAAGATTCAGGAATGACATAAGCCTAGAGGTGTTAAGTAATATCAATGGAGATCATAATATAAAAAATGAAGAACTTAATGATATAGCAGATAAAATAGATGTTGAAATAGCGACTATAAAATCCATTTTTGCCCAAATTTTTTATTCGACAATTCACAAACGTAAACTCGCAGAAAGTATAGTTAATAAGATTGGGCATAATATTTTTAAAAGAGAAGCGCAGACATATTTAGAAGGAATATTGGAAATTGAGAGAAGTATAGATTATAAATCACTTGAAGACGCAAGATTTAATGTACTGAGTGACGAAAGTATTCGTACAATCGCCCTAATAAAAAGCATAGAAAATTACTCTTTTATTATTGAAAGTATTGATAAGAAAGATAAAAAAAAGAGCGTTAATACATACAGGATAGTTATTGGAATAATGTCTTTAGTATTAATTTTAATAATTGGCGGCATGATTGTTGCAAAAGTGTACTCTTGGGATGCCGACGGAGATATATCTAAATATAAACTGCCATATTTAGGCGTACCAGTCCAAGTGGTAATCTGGGGTTTTATTGGAAGTTTCGCTTCCATGCTTTATAGGTTCAATAGAAACCCTATTTATGATTTCGGAGATACAGTTAAATGGTTAATAACAAGGCCAATTCAGGGAATTGTACTTAGTTCATCTTTTTATTTGGTGCTAATCTCAGGCCAATTCTTGTTTACAGGAAACATCCATTCTGAACAAAATGGGGTGTTGACTTCTCCTGAGATAATTTTATTCCTTTCTTTTTTGATAGGTTTTAGTGATAGATTCAACGATAGTGTCTTTAATACTCTTATAAGAAGATACAGTTCTAGTTTAGAAGAGACTCCTTCAAAAAGTGAACCACTACCTTGAGGGTTATTAAAAATATCTTGAATTTTCATTTTTGTCTGACACAAGGCGGAATCAGGGTAATCCATCACTATTTAAAACCTTAGTTTTTATATTAAATAGGCCATAAACTACCTGTGCCTTCTTCCTTGTTCTAAAATCATTACAAATGAAATAATCACAAGCCGTTGCGTAACTTACATGGTTTGAATCCCAAAAGCGTGCATAATTGGAAGTGCTGGTGTGTTTATCTTTCCAATAGCCTAGCATATCAAGGAGTTCAAATATTGCGGCAATCTTTTCTGCTAATATAAATCTATGACCCAAAATCGAGGTTTGATTTGGCCTCATTCCGTATTCCACTAATTCTATAAAAGACTGCGCGCCAAGTGAGGTGAGTTTTGTGTTTAGATGGCGTATTACTTCATCGGGTTTATAATTATTTATCTCCTTAGGGGCAATTCCTAAAGACATGCGGAATTGATCTTTTTGATCTTTTGAAAATAAATTGACAAACATTTTCATTGCGTTCTCTCCCAAAGGCACTTCTGATATAGTTGCTAGTACTTCAATTGGCTCTTCCACAAACCACCGTATCTCACCTACTTTCATTACGAAGTTTAAGTAGTACCCGTCTGAAATCTGTCGAATGAGTTGCAAACGGTTTTGAATGAACCTCTGTCGTTCGCCCTCATCTGGGTGAGTGATATTGTTTGCCTCTTGAATATGAGCCGCCGTAAAGGGCAAGTACACATTTCCCTTGGTACGCCCAATCTTTGCTAAAATATCATCAAGCATGAGCTCTCCTTTTTCGATGGAGGCTATAATACCATTATCTAAGTAGACTAACATGATCGCAAAAAATGTTGCATAATCCGGCGCAAAGTGGACAGTCATAGCCGGTGAAAGTGAACAGTAAATTCGGGGTCAAAATCGGTCATTTTTCCGGAGCAAACTAAACACTTTTTTCAGATTGAATTTGGGTTAAAAATCCCGCGCAAAGTGAACGTTTTCCGGCGCAAAGTGAACGCCGGTTCGGAATAATGTTAGCTTTATTTTGGTGCAAAGTGGACACTTTTTCCGTACGATGTTAGCTCTTTTCCGGTCCAAAGTGAACACCTGAGGGTTGGTTAATTGATTCAGACCCTCCCGATCCAAAATCGGGATGCGCTGCCGGACTGCGCTACATCGCACTTTGAATAAGTTTGATGATTTTGATTTTTGATTTCCAGGATTTTATCTGCCGCTCTCTGGCAGCTGCAAGGTCTTTGGTTTGGAAAGACTCCACGTGAACAATCGTCCAATCTTTGGCTTTGGCAGTGAAGCCGTCATGGTTGGAAAGGTGTTTTCGTAACCGTTCTTCAGGTGGTAGCGTAGTGTGGCCGACATAATATTTATCGACCGAGGGTGAGAATAAAATATATAGGTATGCCATAAACGAAAAAGGCCACCGATATGGTGGCCTTCTTGTCGGGATACCAGGATTCGAACCTGGGACCCTCCCGATCTGAAATCGGGATGCGCTGCCGGACTGCGCGACATCCCTAAAAGTCCACCCATAAAAAAAGAGCGAGCCATTGCTGACTCACTCTCTGTCGGGATACCAGGATTCGAACCTGGGACCCCCTGCTCCCAAAGCAGGTGCGCTACCGGACTGCGCTACATCCCGAAGAAAATAAAAGCCCGCCTGCGCGGGCTTTTGCGGATAGGCCGGGATTCGAACCCGGGGCACAGTTTAATCCGTGCGTCGGTTTAGCAAACCGGTGGTTTCAGCCACTCACCCACCTATCCTGGCTGATTTCAAAAGCGGACGCAAATATAATACGTTTGCATCCGCTTCAACAAATTCAGGCGCCAAAAAATTCCTGAATCAGGTATTTAAACTCATTTTGATCTTTTTTTCCAGCTCGGATACCGTGTCCTTGAAGATCAGGTCGGTGTCCATCATGTCTTGTACGGCTTTACAGGAGTAGATGACGGTGCTGTGGTCGCGGCCACCGAAGTTTTCGCCGATGGATTTGAGCGATTTGTTGGTCAGTTTTTTGGCGAGGAACATCGAGAGCTGCCGGGCAATGACGATATTTCGCTTGCGGGTTTCCTGGTGCAGCCGCTGAACCGGTACGCTGAAGTGTTCGGCCACCAATTCCTGGATAAATTCAACCGTGATTTCCTTGTTGATCGTGGTCACGAAGTTGCGGATCACCTCTTTGGCCAATTCGATGTCCACGTCGCGGCGGATCAGGGTGGATTGCGCCAGCAGGCTGATCATGACGCCTTCCAGTTCACGAATATTATTTTTGATGTTGTAGCAGATGAATTCCAGTACGTCGTTCGGGATGTCGACGCCCTCCTGTTCCATTTTTGCACCCAAGATAGCCATACGCGTTTCCAGGTCGGGCGCTTGCAGGTCGGCGCTGAGTCCCCACTTGAAGCGGGAAATCAGACGGTCTTCAATGCCCTCCAGGTCTTTCGGCGCGCGGTCGGAGGTCAGGACGATTTGTTTGCCGTTTTGGT
This sequence comes from Bacteroidota bacterium, assembly GCA_963169325.1. GTDB lineage: Bacteria > Bacteroidota > Bacteroidia > Chitinophagales > Saprospiraceae > M3007. The sequence goes on along the minus strand of CAUJEY010000265.1, from coordinate 23,794 downwards.
GCAACTGGTTAAAAATATGGAAAAATATTTCCTGGGTCTTTTGTTTGCCCGACAGGAACTGGATATCGTCGAGGATGAGCACGTCGATCATCTGGTAAAAATTGACGAAATCATTGACGGCGTTGTTTTTTATGGCCTGGATGATTTGGTTCGTAAATTTTTCAGCCGATACATACAGTACGGCCTTATTTTCAAAACGTTTCAATACCTCGGCGCCGATGGCTTGGGCTAAGTGCGTTTTCCCCAGGCCCACATCACCAAAAATAACCAGGGGGTTAAAAGCAGTGCCACCCGGCTTTTTGGCAATGGCCATGCCGGCGCTCCGGGCCAGCCGGTTGCAATCGCCTTCGATAAAATTGTCGAAACCGTAGTTCGGATTGAGCTGCGGATCCACCTTGATCCGGCGAATACCCGGAATGACAAACGGATTTTTAATCATCTCCGCATCGAAAACGCCGGGTACCGGTTCGTTGTCTTTTTCAGCAGAGGGTTTGTTGCTCGGCCGCGGCAAGGCAGCCGGCTCTTGTTTGGACCCTTCTAATATATGGTATAATAACCGGCCCCGATCCCCCAATTCCTGGCGGATACTTGTTTTTAATAATTGTACATAGTGCTCTTCGAGCCACTCATAAAAAAACTTGTTCGGCACCTGTATGGTTAACTCGTTGTTATCCAGGTGAACAGGCCGAATCGGCTCAAACCACGTTTTAAAACTCTGTGGTGTTACGTTTTTTTTAATGATACGCAGACAGCTGTCCCATACCATTTGGCAGTCCTTCGTCATACCCATAATGGTGCATTCGGTGTGGAGGGAATCCAATAAATTTTTGTATCGAAAATCGTAGTCGATCAAATCAGGGTGACAAAGTTTTAACTTTTCTGCCAATCGCCGAAGCGGAATCTCTTTTTTTCGACTAAAAATTTTTGTGCTTTCAAAAGGGTTTTATAAACCCCGGATTTTGGCAGTTTTGGGTAATACCGGTTTTTTGCAAGAAAGGGTGAATTGGCAAAATGATGAATTAAGAAAATAATAATTTGAAAAACCCGGTGTATATTTTGAAAATATCATTTAACCTGCTAATGTGAAAAATAATCAATGGAATTGGTTTTGGGGATTCAGGCGGGCAAAGAGCGGTGATTTAGCCCGGTTCCGTACCTTAAACACTGACATTCAGCGATTAAGGTCTTAACCAGGCCCAAGTGGAAGAGAAAAACCGAAAGTAGAAGAAAACGATCGGAATATGTGCTTTTTAGGGCGTAACAGGCACTTAAAAAACCTTGTAAATGAATTGTTATGTTATTGTATCAACCTAACTCATAGGTTGCCAGCGTTTTACGGTATTTATTTAAAAAAGTTGGCCGGCTTCCATTCGCACGGCGATGATCGCCCGTTGCAGCGGGGTGGGAAATCCCTGCTCGTCTATTGCGGCGAACAGTTTACCGACGAGCGCTTCGGCATCCTCCTTGGGGTCGAGGCCTTCGCCGGCTTGTGAAATGAGCATCATGGTTTGTTCCCGCGCCACCCGGATAATTTGCCAGAGGGTTTCGGATACAAAAAGTTGCTGGGAGGTATTGTGTTCAAATTCCTGGCTGATGCCGAGCAACAAGGCGCCCGTCAAGTCGGAAACGGTCATACCCGGCGTCCGGATGCGCAACAACGCATTGTGGATTTCAACACGGTCGCAAAGCAGTGTCAGGCGCTCGTAGGCCTGTAGCCGGAGCGGGAGGGTGATCTTCTGCGCATCTTGCCGAAGCAGCATACGATCGATGCGCTGCCGTTCGTCGAGGAGTTGTTTAAGTAAAAAATGGGCCGTTAAAAAAACGATAAGGGCCGGGATCGTGTACTTCAATATTTCAAAAAACAATTCCATAATGCGAGGGGAAAGATCAAATTTGTAAAACGGGCGGCAAAGGTAAACAGACTGGGCTAAACAAATTTGACTTGTTTTCCGTTTAATGTCCTTAAATTTGCAACGCACTTGTGATCATACCTTATATGGAAACTCTGCTTGAAAAAACAACGGCCGTTTCGGCGCCTGTATCCTTAACCGCCGGCGCGGTGGAACAATTAAACCTGATTCGCCAGGAACAAAATATTCCGGACGACCACTGCTTGCGTGTGGGCGTTAAGGGCGGCGGCTGCTCCGGGTTTTCCTATGTATTAGGATTTGATGAACCGGCGGAGAACGATGAAATTTTTGAAATCAACGGTATTCGCGTGGTCATGAATAAGGCGCACGCGATCTACCTGCTCGGCATGGAAGTCGACTTTGTGAGCGGCCTGCAAAATCGCGGGTTTACGTTCAATAACCCGAATGCCGCTTCTACCTGCGGCTGCGGAACCTCATTCTCTGCCTGATTTTCGAGGTGAAATTTGGGCATTGGCAGACTTAATACTACTTTGACACTTTGGATTCTTCAGCCTTTTTTAAACCACAGAGTACACAAAGTACACATTAGTACCACTAATTGGAGAAACTAATGTGTACTTTGTGTACTCTGTGGTTTAAAAAAAGGCTGAAATAGTTATTGTGGCAAAGTAGTAGTAATTCCCTTTTTGGGTTCTATGTATCAAAGTTTCTGAATATCAAAGGTCGAACAGTGACATTCGCTGTTCGACCTTTGATATTCAGGAACTTTCATATGGAAAAACCTGATTAACCCCGGGATTTACTGACTTAAATCCACCACAAAAGCAGATTTATAACCTTTGGACGACGCTTTGCGTATCTGCGCCTCAGCCGCTTTCCGGGTGGGATACGGTCCAAGAATCAACTTAAAAGTAACAGTGCCGAGGTCTTTCATTTCTTCGTGATTGACCACCACTTTCCCGGGCCAGGTCGCCTGTAATTTGCTGACTTCTTTAAATAAATTTTCCGATGAATTCAGCGAGCTCACCTGTAGTCCAAATCCACTTTTGGCCACTGGTTTCAGCGATATTTGATACGTTTCTGATGCCTGGGCGGCGTTATCCGCCGTCGCGGTAGCCGGTGTCAGCGCCAGGCTTTTTGCTGCGGTGCTGTAGGTTGCCGGAGCAACCGTTTTTCCCGATTTGGCAGCCTGCACTTTTGCCGATAATTTGGTTGCCGGGACGCTGTATGTCGCAGGCGCAGGATCAGTTTCCGGGGTCGAGCGGTTTGAAACGGCAATTGCTTTTGCCGCTTGTTGAGTTTCCATTACTTCAATTTTCACCCGCGTTACGCCGTCCCGGATCAACCCGATTTTTTCGGCTGCTTTGCGGGAAAGGTCGACCACATAACCATCCATGTATGGGCCGCGGTCGTTTACCCGCACTATGACCGATTTTTTATTGTCTAAACGGGTCACCCGGATTTTCGTACCAAATGCAAGGGTTTTGTGCGCGCAGGTAAGCAGACTTTTATCGTACTTTTCGCCACTTGAAGTTTTACGGCCGTGCAGGTTATCGGCGTAATAGCCGCATTTGCCGTATTCGGCAGTGGTTTTTTTGGATTGTGCCGCAAGCGTAAAGGTAAACGCTGTATTGAGCGCAAGGATTCCGGCGAGCAGGATTATGGATCGGTACATCATAAGGTGGTTTTAATGTTAAGAATTGATAACAAAGATAATACAAGTTGATTTTGAAATGCAAGTGAAATGCCTGATTTTCAAATATTTGGATAAAATCAACAGATTTTAACTGCACCATCTGCGATGCAATAACGTACTTCAATAACTATTTCGTGGCTGTACATGCAAAAAATTAACTCCCTCGACAGGCAACGGGCCATTTATCTCGATGGTGCAGCCGGCATCCGGCAGCGCATTCCTTTCGATCCCGCACTACTCGAACAACGCGCGCGGCTGGGAATGCGCCCCGAAGCATTTGCCTACATAGCCGGTGGCGCCGGACAGGATGCCACCGTTCGGGCGAATACCGATGATTTCGGCCATTGGCGAATTGTGCCCCGGATGCTGCGTAATGTAGAAGTGCGGGATACTTCTCTTGCGCTGTTTGGAAAAACGTTCCCGGCGCCGTTGTTTTTGGCTCCGGTAGGGGTTTTGGAAATGGCGCATCCGGAAGCGGACCTGGCCGTAGCCCGGGCGGCGGCTAAATTGGGGATACCCTATATCTTTTCCAACCAGGCTTCCGTTCCGATGGAAACCTGTGCCGCAGCCATGCAGGATACGCCGCGTTTTTTTCAGCTGTATTGGAGCCGCTCAAATGATTTGGTACTCAGTTTTTTACAACGCGCCGAAGCGTCCGGCTGTTCCGGTATTGTCGTCACCCTCGATACCACAATGCTGGGCTGGCGCACCCGCGATCTGGAGTTGGGCGCGCTGCCTTTTTTAAAAGGTATGGGCATCGCTCAATATACCTCGGATCCCGTTTTTCGTCGCCTAATGGACGAGCCCGACCAGGCGCCTGCGACCAAGCCGCCCATAACCTGGAGCGCCATCCAAACCCTTATCAGCGCCAATCGAAAATACCCGGGTTCTTTTTGGGCAAATTTGCGTTCCGGCGCCGGGTTGCGCGCCGTTCGCACGTTTATCCGGCTGTATTCCCGTCCGAATATCACCTGGACGGACCTGCCTTTTTTGCGGCAGCATACCCGTTTACCTATCATATTGAAAGGTATCCTGCACCCCGATGATGCCCGGAAAGCCCTGGATTATGGCGTAGATGCCATCTACGTATCCAATCACGGCGGACGGCAGGTAGACGGAGCCATCAGTGCCATTCGGGCATTACCGGATATTTTGAATGTGGTGCGCGATAAAGCCCCGGTTTTAATCGACAGCGGATTTCGCGGTGGGGCGGATGTGTTTAAAGCCCTGGCTTTAGGCGCCACGGCAGTCGGTATCGGCCGGCCGTATTGTTATGCCCTGAGTATCGACGGGCAGGCCGGTGTAGAGGCCCTGCTCGCTAACTGGATGGCCGATTTTGACCTGACCATGGGACTCGCCGGGTGCAAAAACCTGGAGGAGGTACGGGCTGCGGGTTTGAAGGAATAACTTAGTTTTTTATCAATCGTTTAGTCGCCACTAATTGATCATTTTCAAATACCTGAACCAGATAAATTCCTTTTTGCAGGTTGCTCAGGTCTAAATTCATCGCTGCATCGCCGCGGGCGGCCGTTTGTGTGTGCAGGGTGCGGCCGACAAGGTCGAGCAGTGCGACGCGAACCTGCGATTGCGGGTCGTAGTTCAGTTGTACGTTGACTTGTTTATTGGCCGGATTGGGCGTGAGTTGCATCGATTCGAGTGGCATAACGACGGTGCTGCGGTTATCAATAGTTTTGACGTTGGTTTTGGTTGGCGTTAAACAGGGCGCACTATTCAGGGCGTTGCGTATAATGGCGCCGGGCAGGTCGCCGAAACCATTGCTGAAGTTGATACCCGAGGTGATCAGCGGGCAATAGCTCATTACCGTGCTGCCGCTGCGGGTTCCACGCCCGGGCGAACAACCGCGTTCGGCTAATTGGCAGGGGTCGATAGCGCCACCGGGCCAGCCGCACCATTGGGTGTGTCGAGCGCCGAGGTTATGTCCCATTTCGTGGGCGATCACTTCGGCAGCCCAGGAGTAGGCCGGTACGTTGGAGTACGAGACGTTTATGCTGCTGTAGGCCGCGGCGTATTCCGGTTGGCACAACACATCGAGATATGCGGCGCTTTCCTGGCTGTTACCGGCCAAGCCGATCAGTTGAGTCAGGTCGGCTTTGGCGCCGGGGCGTTGTTGCCGGAAGCGGTCCAATACGGCATCGCTGTTTAAGCCGGTATAAACATCGGGTGTCACCCAAACCATGATACCGGAGAGTGCCAGGTCAATTTGTTCGTTGGCATATAAAGCCGATACGATATTAAACGTACCGCTGAGATAGTTCACCGTGGATTGTACATCGCCCCGGTTGCGAAACAGCTGATAATCCGATTCGAGGTACACACGAATATTTCTGGGAGTTTCCGCCTGTTCCGTCGCGGAATATGCCCGGTTTGGACGGCCATTTATTTCTTCTATCAGGTTGCACTCAAACGGATTGTCCATGGCCAATTCGCTTTCTGCGTAGAGCATGTAGGCCGTTTGGTTGTCGGGGCGTTGTACTTTCCCCAACACCAGGTTGCCGTGATGATCGTCGGAAACTACGCCCATCACGTCATTGTCGAAAATGCTGATGGCGGCGATGGAATTATTTGCGCCGCGCAGCACACCACGGTAGTGCAGGCCTGGACGAACGGAAACTGATTCGGTTGCAGCGTCGCTGGTACTTACAGAAAAATCAGCGCTTTGAATATCGGTCTGGATCAAATCCACCGAGAGTGTTTCGTCATTAAAAGGTATGCTCAGGGAAATGGCTGCCGGGCGACTGGCGATCAATTCAGCGAGGCGATTTTCGTCGAGGGCGAGGAATTGTGCGCCCTGGGCAAAACGCGCCGCCGAAACATCCGCGGCAGGTGTTTTTTCAAATAAATAAACCGGAGCAAAAGCGGCGCCCAAATCACGTGTACGCTGCACCTGAACCGGCACAGGTTTCAAGGTTTGTGCGGATATATTTATCGTGAGCCCAAAAAGGAAAAATATGGCTGTTAGTCGCGCTCCGTGTAACATGAGTAGAAAAGATTGTTTTGATCTGAAACAGGGCGTAAAAACAAGACGTGCGCTGAGGGGAACCGAAGGATTATCGCGCGTAAGTGATTACCGGGTCTGCCTGATAGGTAGCAAAAACGGGGCCGAAAAGGTTGAAGCCTGCAAGCACCGGCAAAGAAATGGCGATAAATCCCTGAAAATGGCGATAATTTGACCGGCAAATGACAAAATTACCCCGGGAGGATTAGTTGATTGTTGATTTGTTGATGCGTTGATTTGTTGATGGGTTGATGCGTTGATTTGTTGATGGGTTGATTTGTTGATGCGTTGATTCAAACACCCTCTATGTTAACCCCATGCCGTCCGCCATAAAGTTTTAACGGTTCAGGGGGGATTTCCAATTCACGATATTTTTTCAGGGAATTATAATTCCTTGCACAGAATTTCTCAAAATTGCGCGCCTTTACGCTTGCTCTCCAAGTCAAACATATTATAAACGTCTGTATTCAAATCTATAAATCAACAATCTAATGTACCTTCTGGGTTTAGATATTGGTTCTTCCTCCATCAAAGCAGCCCTTGTGGATGCCAAAACCGGAAAAACGATGGGCACGGCACAAGCGCCGGACCGGGAGATGGATATTCAGGCGCCCCATCCCGGCTGGGCGGAGCAGGATCCGGATGTATGGTGGTCAAATGTTGGTATAGCCGTACAAAAATTACTGCGTCAAACGCAAATCGACGCTTCGCAAATCGCTGCCATCGGCATTTCTTATCAAATGCACGGTCTGGTAGCACTGGATGCCGCGGGCAAAATCGTGCGCCCGTCGATCATCTGGTGCGACAGCCGGGCTGTAAACATCGGCGATACAGCCTTCCGGGAATTAGGCGAAAACTTCTGTCTGTCGCATTACCTGAATTCGCCCGGCAATTTCACTGGGTCCAAATTGAAATGGGTAAAAGAGCACGAACCGGAGCGTTTTGCGCAAATCCGTTATGTTATGTTGCCCGGCGATTATATTGCCTACCGCTTGACCGGTGAACCCATGACCACGGTATCCGGACTTTCCGAAGGCGTATTGTGGGATTTTTCGGAAAATACGGTCGCTCAATCCTTGTTGGACTACTACGGTATCGATCGCGCGCTGATCGCGCCCGTCGCGCCAACTTTCGGCTTGCAGGGACGTTTGTCCGGCGAGGCGGCTGCGTCACTGGGCTTAAAAACCGGGGTGCCGGTCACTTACCGCGCCGGCGACCAGCCCAACAACGCGCTGGCGCTCAACGTCCTGAACCCGGGCGAGGTAGCGGCCACCGGCGGCACCTCCGGCGTGGTGTACGGCGTAGTGGACAAATTGGTTTCCGACCGGCAAAACCGCGTGAATAGTTTTGCCCACGTCAATCATCAGCCCGATGCGCCCCGCATTGGCGTATTGTTGTGTATCAACGGCTCCGGCATTCAGTACGGCTGGATGCGCAAACAGGTAGCCGGCGACGGGGTCACCTATCCTGAAATGGAACAACTGGCGGCCACCGTACCTGTGGGCGCCGACGGGCTGAGTATCCTTCCCTTTGGCAATGGCGCCGAACGGATGTTGGGGAACCGAAATCCGGGCGCTCAAATCCTGAACCTGCATTTCAACCGGCACGACCGGGCGCATTTGTACCGCGCGGCGCTCGAAGGCGTGGCTTTTTCTTTTGTTTATGGCATGCAAGTGCTGCAGGAACTGGGCATGGATGTTTCCCTGATCCGGGTCGGGAATGATAATTTATTCCAATCCGCAATTTTTTCTTCTACTATTGCGCAATCGATGGACTGCCGTATCGAAATGCTGCAAACGACCGGCGCAGTCGGGGCCGCCATCGCGTCCGGTGTAGGCATCGGGCTGTGGGCGGAGGTGCGCGAAGGACTTGGGGCGCTGCAGGTGGAGCGGTGTTATGAGCCGGGGAAGCCTGATAGCGCTTATCAGGAGGCTTATGAACGCTGGGTTGGTCATCTGAAAAAGGCAATGTTTTAAATAAAAAAAATTTCACCTGCATGGCAAACACACACACCATCCGCACCACCCTCGGCGAAAAAGAATACTTCCAGGGGATCAACAGCATCCGGTATGAAGGCCCGGAAAGTGACAATCCATTAGCCTATCGCTATTACGACGAAAACCGGATAGTGGCCGGCAAAACCATGCAGGAGCATTTCAAATTTGCGGTGGCTTATTGGCACACCTTGTGCGGAACAGGCGGCGACCCGTTTGGACCGGGCACCAAGGCTTTTCCCTGGCTCCAGGCCGGGGATGCTGTACAGCAGGCCAAGGATAAAATGGATGCTGCCTTCGAGTTTATCACCAAATTGGGGCTGCCATACTTTTGTTTTCACGATTTTGACCTGATTGCCGAAGGCGAAACGCTTGCAGAAAGCGAGCGGCGCCTGCAAACCATCGGAGAATACGCCAAAGAAAAAATGGCAGCCTCCGGCGTGCGGCTGCTTTGGGGCACCGCCAACCTGTTCAGCCACCCGCGGTATATGAACGGCGCCGCTACCAACCCGGATTTCGCCGTGGTGGCCCACGCCGGCGCCCAGGTAAAAATGGCCCTCGATCTCACGATTGCGCTCGGTGGCGAGAATTACGTTTTCTGGGGCGGCCGCGAAGGCTACCAGTCATTGCTCAATACCGATGTGAAACGTGAGTTGGATCACATGGCGCGTTTCCTGCATATCGCCAAAGACTATGCCCGGAAAAACGGCTTTACCGGTACGTTTTTTATCGAACCGAAGCCGATGGAGCCCAGCAAACACCAGTACGACTTCGACGCCGCTACGGTGGTCGGTTTTCTGCAGGCCCATGGCTTAGACAAGGATTTTAAAATCAATGTGGAAGTGAACCACGCCACCCTGGCGCTGCACAGTTTCCAGCATGAATTACAAATAGCCGCCAATGCCGGTATGCTGGGCAGTATCGATGCGAATCGCGGCGATTATCAGAACGGTTGGGACACCGACCAGTTTCCCAATAACGTGTACGAAATAACCGAGGCGATGCTGGTGATCCTGGAAGCAGGCGGACTGCAGGGCGGCGGCGTAAATTTCGACGCCAAAACGCGTCGCAATTCCACCGACCTCGACGATCTGTTCCATGCGCACATCGGCGGTATCGACGTGTTCGCCCGTGCTTTATTGGCCGCCGACGGTATTTTATCACATTCTGCCTACAGGCAAATGCGTCGCGAACGGTATGCTTCTTTCGACGGCGGCGACGGACGCCTGTTTGAAACAGGCGGGTTGTCTTTAGAAAATCTGGCTGACATAGCCGGAAGAAACGGAGAACCGCAGCAGCGCAGTGGGAAACAGGAGCTGTTTGAAAATTTGATTAACCGGTTTGTTTAACAGGTCCCGAGTAATAGGACGCTATCGGCTCCCATTCCCTTTTGAGCGTCTAAAACTCCCCGTTCAGCACCTTTCATTTCATTAAACAATCTCCGCACAGGCACTTTTGAGCCAGTTGAACTAAAATTTCAATTTGGCATGAAAGCAAAATTCCTGTATCTGTCCTTCTTGTTTTTATTAACGTTGTCTGTTCAGGGCCAATCCGGCGACCTTGAAAAGGAACTGAACCATGCCCGCCAACTGGCTACCTCCGGTCGCTACGCGGAAGCGGAAATGGTGTACGAGCGCATTATTGCGCAACACCCGAACAACCCGGATGCCCTGGTTGGAGCGGGTTACAATTACTCCTGGAGCAAGCAATACGACAAAGCCCGTGTGAAATTTGAGGCGGCCCTGGCACTTGCCCCAAATGCCGCTGAAGCGCTCGTCGGTCAGGCGTATAACCAGGCCTGGTCGGGCAATTACGCCCTGGCCAAACGCTCCTTTGAAAAATTGCAATCCCTCCAACCCGATCATGTTGAAGCGTCCAAAGGGTTGGGCTACGTACATCTTTGGGCAGGCGACGGCGCTATTGCCATCGAGTATTTTCAGGACCTGGCCATCAAATTTCCGGGGGAAACCGAATATCGTATTGCCCTGGCGCAGGCTTACCTGAGCAGGCATAAAATAAAAAATGCCCGGATTGCCTTGCGCAGCGCCTTGCAAATCGACCCCGCCAACCGCGTGGCCGGCGATTTGCTTAAAAGCACTTACGGCGCGGCGGCTCCACTGGAATTTGATATTTGTGCCGGGCATTCTGCAACCGGGGGCGAAAGTAAATTTAGCATACGCACGCTGCAACTCACCGGCCAGGTTAGTCGCAACCTGCGTATGTACCTCAAATACGACAACGCACTCACTTCCGATCTGGCAGCGCTGGTCCGGGCGAATCAAGAGGCGCAGGCGTTGTCGCTGGGTGCGGTTTACGGTTGGAACCGCAGTTTTACAACGCGCCTCGAATACGGCGCCCGAATTTTACCGGACAACATAAACCAGCAACTCATCAGCGGCGAGCAGGTTTATTTTTTACAAAATGGCATGTTGCTCAAAGCCGGCGGGTTTTACGGCTGGAGCAACAAAACGCCGAAAGAATGGATGGTGTACGGCAGTTTCCGGGCGCCATTGACCCGCTGGTACGCCATCGAACCATTTTATTTCCTTTCCCGTGTCGAGGGGGCCGCACAGGCTGATACCCGGTTTTTACTCAACAATCAGTTTCGTACGCCCAAGGGGTACGAGTTGAATGTTGGACTGCTTTACGGAAAAACCGGCGCCGTTCCCACCGATTCTAACGACAGCAAAATTTTCGGCAGCTATGCCACCGCCATCTTTCCGTTCAGCCAGGTGGTGTGGGGGCAGCTGTCGTTCCGCTGGGAGCGCACCCCGTTTGCCGACCTGACCGTAGCCGCGGCAGGTATAAAACTCCGCCTGGAGAAATAAGGGACAACGGTTCCGTTGAGCCACCACTACCAACCATACACCTAATCATAACAATAAATAATAAACTGGTCATGAGCACGCAAATGACAAAAGTCAAACCTTTTACGAATGCCGCAGCCCTGCCCGTATACCAGGCTGCCGATTTAAGCGGCCCAAAAAAACAGGCTGGTGACCGGCCCATGGCCGTTTCGCCCAAGCCAACGCTGTACCTCACGGTCTTTGGTACCTGGCTGGTGGCCGTCTTCTGGTTTCAACCCAGGCTGTTGATGTTGCTCGATATGGCCTACAACTGGGCGAGCGAACTGGCGCTCTGGCTGTTTATCGGGTTTATCGATTTTGCCTGGTTGTATGGTATTTATAATGTTGCCATCGTCAGTTTTGCCGCTTATTATCAACTGAAGCGCAAATGGGCCCCCGCCAAACCGGCTCAAATTATTGCCCCCATTGCCCCCATTAACCCCATTGACCCCATTGACCACATTAACCACATTAACCACATTAACCACATTTTCCCACCAGTAGCCATCCTGTACACGACCTGCAACGATTTCGTGGAGGAGAGTATGCTTTCGTGTGTACATCAGGATTATCCGAACTACACGGTTTATATCCTCGACGATAGCAGCACCGAAGCCTACAAAAATGAGGTGGATCAATTTGCCCAACGTTTTCCGGAGCGGGTACGGGTTATTCGCCGGCCCGACCGCAAGGCGTTTAAAGCGGGCAACTTGAATCATGGCCTGGCCGTGGCAGCCACAGAAGAGCCGTATTTTGCTATCGCCGATGCCGATGAGATTTTGCCGCCGGATTTTCTGGCCAAATTGGTGCCGGTGATGGAGAATGATCCGACTTGTGGTTTTGTTCAGGCCAACCATCGCGCCAACCCAAACAGCAAGAGCGCCCTGGCCAAATCGCTCGGCGTGGGCATCGATATTCACTGGCAATGGTACCAACCACTGCGCAACGATTATGGTTTTGTGATGTTTTTGGGTCATGGCGCCCTGTTGCGCCGGAAATGCTGGGAGGAAATCGACGGCTTCCCCGATATCGTCAGTGAAGACCTCGGTTTTGCTATACACATCCGGGAGAAAGGGTATCGCGGCCGCTTTTTTGAAGAAGTAATCTGTTACGAAGACTTCCCCGACACGGTGCGCGCCTTCCGTATCCGCCACATGAAATGGACTCGCGGTACCAGTGAATTCCTGCGCAAAAAAATGGGCTGGCTGATCCGGGCGCGCAATATTTCCTGGACGGAGAAACTCGATGTGCTGTTCCCGACGCTCAATTTGCCGCTGACGCTGGTGTACTTTCTGTTCATGCTCAATGCCAACCTGATTCTGCCCATGTTTTTTGGGCATCGGCAGGAATTGACTTTCGTACTGGGCGGCCAGGAACTTTTGATTCCTATCCTGACCCTGAGTCCGGGTTTTCAGGTGATTTACGATTGGGACTTTTTCGCCATTACGCTCCTGACCTTTTTTGCGCCGGTACTGAGTTTTGTATTGGCATTGGCCAACCAACCCCTCAAATTGTTCCGGTTTTTAAGTCATAGCACGGCATTATATGCAGCCTTATCTCCTTTGTCGTCTATCGGTGTGATCGCATATATGATTTCCGGAAAGGCATTTTTTTTAGTGACCGGCGATGTACAGCAAAAAGAATTTCGCACGGGTAAAGACGCAGCAAGTAGTTGGTCGTTCAAACAATTGCGGCATTCCTGGACGCAGTTTTTGGCTAAAAGCCATCCGGACACTGCGATTGTTCAGGGTTTTGAAATAGGCGTTGGCGTCATTTTTACCTTTCTGGCGATGTGGATGTTTCAGGTTTCATTTTTCGGGTTGTGTCTGGCCTTTATGCTGCTGCCGCTGATGCATCACCTGCCCTGGAATCATCGCTTTGTAAAAGTAGCCGTGTACATTCCGTTCGCCTTGATTATGCTGGGCGTGGCTTTATCCGGACTGAGCGTTTTCGGCATGAAAGCGGTGTTTTTTGGGTATGGTTTTCATTTTTAAATCTGTTTCCGGATGGAAGGCAAAACCGCAGTTTTGCCGACAAACCGCAGTGAAAATCGAGCGTTTAGCCAAATTGTGTTTAACTTTCCGCGTGAAACACAAACAATGATTTAGCCAACCGTAACCGATGCCCAACCGCTTACTGTATCCAAACTTAATATTATTACTGTTAATATTTGTTTCTTATTGGGGTCGTGCCGATTGCGTTGACACCGTGCTGCTGAAGATAACACCGGTTCAGTGTTTTGGGCTGCGCAACGGCGTCATTGAAGTGACCGAAGTAATCGGCAAAAATCCGCCTTACTATTTTTCCGTAGACGGACAATCGTTCAGCACGCGCCCAATTTTCGATCTGTTGTGGGCCGGCGAATATGTCTTGTATGTAAGGGATGCAACGGGCTGTGTGAAGGCGTTTCCGGCACTGGTAACCGAGCCGGAAGAATTGCAGGTTGATCTGGATGTGAACGATACGTCCATTGTGGCCGGCGAATTGTTTCAAATAAAAGCCACCGTGTATCCGCCGGCCAGTACCCTGAGCGCCATTTTATGGCGACCGCCGGCTTTGTTCCCGGTGCAACACCAACTCGTTCAGTCGGTGCGTATTGCCGACAACACGGATTTTGCCATTGAAGTGCGCAATACCAATGGTTGTATTGCCCGGGATAATTTGTCCGTTGCGGTAGAACAGACCAATATCTATTTCCCCAATACGTTCAACCCGAACAGCAACCAGAATAATTACTTCACGGTATTTGCCGGCGAAGGCGTTGGACGTATTTTATACCTGCGGGTGTACAGCAGAGGCGGCCAACTGGTATATGAAAACCGTAACTTTCAACCCAACGACCCGCTGATGGGCTGGAACGGTAAATGGCGCAACCGGATCGCACCACCTGGCTTGTATTTATGGGCCGCATCAGTAGAACTGCTGGACGGCACACAAAAAAACTATTCCGGTGGGGTGGCGTTGGTGAATTGATTTGTTGATTTGTTGATTTGTTGATTTGTTGATTTGTTACGTGCACCTCAAATCAACAAATCAACAAATCAACGCATCAACAAACTCAATACTCCACCTTCAGCGTTTGCGCGTCCATGAGGGTCGATTTGGAAAGTTTCAGCGTAAGTTTTTGTCCTTCCAACGTTTCGATGACGGATCCTTCCTGCAAACTGTTGTTATTTTGCAGGGCATCGGTGACGATATCATGTAAAATAGCGTGTACTTCCTGGAGGGAATGTTTGGATTTGACGATTTCCAAATCCGGCATACCGAATTCCTGCATGCCATAGGTGTACCCGCTGCTCAGGTTCTCGCCTTCGTGCTGGAACATGCCGAAAAAGACCCAGCAATAAATCGGAAGCGCTTTTTCATTCAAATTGCGTGCGGCCTGCAGATAAAACGCCTTGGATTGCAGGACGTATTGGGTATTCATAAACACGCCGCAGGAGCGGGTATTGTCCAAGGTTGCTGCGGCTACCCGGGTGAATAGTTTGTACAAATCTACCGGTTTGTTCACCGGGCCGATCACCGAGATAACGACCTGCGATTGGTGGCGCGAGATTTCTTCCGCAGCCGTTCTCCACATCCAGGCGGCGTCGGCAGGGCCCTTCAGGTCGGCCAATGGCGCCGGGTACTCCAGGTTGGCCAACATCACGGTGGCGCCGGGCGTATACAGCACGAGGGTTTTTTCGGCCTGGCTGAAGGAATCCAAACGAACACCCCAATCTGATTTAAGCGCAGCCAGTAAGGTTTTAAAATCGAGCGGTGCCCGGTCATTCACGAGGATTGTTCCGGTCACTACTTTGCTCTGATTTACAGGCTGTTGAGCAAAAGATGTACTGACTGAAAGACAAATCAGGGTCAGTAATGAAGCAAAAATACGCATGTATAAAATCGTGTTTTGAGAAATGAGGCGCAAAGGTAAGGGTATATAAGGGTTCGTAAGGTTAAGGTGGATTTAAGGCCTTCATAAAGACCTTACTCAAACCCTAACTCCACTTCATCCGTTGCAGCATACCCGATGCAGGTATTGATCAACGCTCCCGGACCTTCATGCCGGGTTTGTTCTACAAAATCCATTTCCACTTCGCCGCGGTGACAGCGGGCCAGACAGGTGAGACATACTCCGCTTTTGCAGGTATAGGGCAGCGCGATGTGCTGGCGCAGGGCGCCGTTTAGAATGGTTTCGCCGGAAAATATCTGAAATTCAGTGCGTTCGCCTGTGCGTTCGGTTACGATAATACGGTGTGTTTTTGACGTGTCGATCGCGCGTTTGGGCAAGCGCGTATCCGGTACGAAGGTTTCGAGGTGAATGTTCGTTTCCGGGACATCGAGTACACGCAAGGTCATTCGGGCCATACGCATCAGGGCAGTGGGCGCGCAGAGGTAAAAATGGGTTTCCCTCCAATCGGCTCCGGTGGGTTTGCCGCCAAAGCTTTTGAACAGCATATCTTCAAACAGGGCACTATGCAAATGCCGATTCAGGGTATTCGGGGCATTTTCTTCGCGACTAAACAGCCAGTTACACTGAGACCGTTGCGGGAAGGCGGCGTTCCAGCGCTCGATTTGTGTTTTAAAAATCGTGTGCAGGCTGTCGCGATTGGCATAAATAAGCGTGACGGGAAGATCGGCGGGGAAACCTGGAAGCGGGGAGAGGTGTGGCGGCGCAAATAATGCTTTCAGGTGACTGAAAACGGGTGTAATACCGCTGCCTGCAGCAAGGTACACCAATCGACGGGGTGGCTTTGCGGGCAACAGGAAGCGGCCGGCCGGGGCGCCGGTCAGCAGCACATCGCCGGGATTTGTTTTTTGAATCAGCCAGTTGGAAAATTCCCCGTTAGGAACCCGTGTGACCGTAATGGCAGGGTGTTCATTCACCCCCGGGCAGGAACTGAACGAATAGGCCCGCCGTTTTTCGCGGCCGTGTATTTCACGGATAATGGAAAGGTATTGCCCCGGTTGATACGTATAAGTCCGCTCATCCTCCGGCGCCAGCACGAACGTAGTGGCATCGGGTGTTTCCCGGCGTTTTTCCAGAATTTTCAGGTGCAGTAATTGCTCCATGAACGGTTACTTAGTTGAAAAAATCAAGATCCGCTTGCTGCGAGGCAGCGCCCCAATCGGGGATAGGCAGCGCAAAAATACTTGAAAATCAAAACGCTGGAAGACTGGAAGAAAGATAATTTATCAACGGCGTATTAGACAGGAACCCGCTGCGGTCCAGCAGTTGTAAATAATTTTCAAGCAAACTGTATTCGATCCCAAGCAAGGCAAACTGGCGTTTCAGTTGTCCTTCGCGTGCTTCAAGCAGCGGGAGCGGCCCGGCATCCCGTGCCGGTCCGGACTGTTCGAGCGTGTACCGCGCCTGACTGTCTGTCCATTGTTGTTGGGCCTGGCGGTGTCGCCGGGCAAGTACGCTGATTTGCTGCCGGTCGGCTGTCATTTGGTTGGCCAGGTCATTTAAGTACAGTTGCAATTCCTGTCCAGCGGCATTTTTCTCCATTTTTAAGGCACTGGTTTTAACCCGGGCAGACCCTTTATACGGCAGGTTGATACCAAAGCCCACGGAGAAAGCCCGGTTGAAGCCTTCTTCCGGACGGTTGTGGTGCCGGAGTTGGAAAAAGTCCAGCATTTGTTGCGATTGGGCTTTTTCCAACGCGAACTCGGCGTCGATCCGGTTAATTTCAGCTTCTTTTTCGGCGACTTCCGGATTTTGCAGTACGGATTGGGGCAGTTGGGCCACTACTTGTTCGATTTTCCCGGGCTGGATAAAGGCGGCGGTATCCAATTGCCAGTTACCGGTAGCGTCGGGCAAATACAGTTGAATAGACTTCCGGAGTTGTTCGAGCCGGCTTTCGGATTCAGCGATTTTCAGGACCAATTCGTCCCGGTCGTATTCGGCCTTTATGAGGTCGGTCACATCGGCGCCGGCGTTTAAGGCGGCCATTTTTTGGAGCACCAGCACCTGGTCGTCGTACACTTGCCGGAGTTGCAGTTGCAGGGCAAGTTCACGTTGCGTCAGGTAATAACCGGTGAGCGTTTGATACCGTTCGAGCAGGGCCTCGTGGAAATAGAGGCGCTGCCGGCTTTCCTCAACGGCCAGATCGGACCGCTGAAACCGGCGCTGTTCCCGCATTTCCAGTATTCCATTTACGTTGATCCGGGCCAGGTATTCCTGGCGTCGCAGTTCGAAACGATCGGTTTCGGTTCGCAGGCCGATCTGTTCGAGGAAGGGTAGGTTCTGATTATTTTGCCGGATAAAATCCAATTGCCTGCCGTGCAAATTCACCGCCGGGGCCTGCCATGCGGTGGCTAAAATAGTCCCGCCGGAAATCAGTGTTTGTGCCGGTAAAGTGCCTGTCCAGCCCAGTAGCAGGAGCAGAAAAATCCAGGTTCGTATCATAAGTCTGACGAAAACGGTTTCCAGAGAAAAGACAAAAAGGATTTCGCCCCTGGTTCTATCCGTTGCAGCATGACTTTTTCTTTTTGTAAAAAATTATTGTTCGCGGGAATTTCAACCAGGATTTCGCGGCCATAAGCTTTGATTTCGGGTATTTTTCTCAGGCGTTCAGGAATTTCCACCACGCGGTGCCCCAGACCGCTAACCCTGCCCATACAATGCTCTTCGGGGTGTACGCTGGATACCACCTGTAGCGAATCGCCAACCCGGACTTGCAGGATCATGCTTTCGTGCACATAAGCTACCACGGTATTCGGGTTTTGTTCGTAAAAAGAAATCAGCACGTTGAAGTCGGGAATGTTCTCGCCGACCCGGCAGTGGAGGCTGCCAATCAGTCCGTCGGAGGGCGCAAAAATTTGCAGCCGCTCCTGTTCTTTCCGGTACAGGTCGATTTCTTTTTTCAGTTTGCTGATTTGTGTCTGTGCGGGCACCCCGGCGATTTTCAGGGTTTGTTCCAGCCGGGCGATTTCCACGTCGTACGGTTCTGTAGCGAGGCGCATTTCATCGCGCAGGGCCTGTAATTTGGCCGCGTAAGGCGAGGCGGTATCGGTTGGAGTGTCGGTTGCCGGCAGGCTTTGCAAATCGCGGAACAAGCTCCGGTTGAGCGTCCGTTCCGATTCCAACAATCGGATTTCGGCCTGGATTTCGCCCGTTTTTTCGGCTCGTTCGGCCTTTAGGCGCCCCAGTTCGCCGCGGATTTCAGCGACGTCCAACCGGTCGCGGGCCTGAAGTTCAGTAATGTTGTGGGTCAGATCGCTCATTTTAAAAGCGAGTTCCGTGCGGGTTACTTCCATCAACAGGGTGCCTTTTGGCACAAATTGCCCTTGGGAAACGAAAATCCGGTTAACCGTGACCGGGTAGTCGAGGTTGATTTGTGTTTCCTGATTTTCGGCTACGCCGTAAAAACTGGCCGTGCTCCGGTTCAGGTACCTGTAAATAGCAAAAAGCGCCCAAACGACCAGGGGAATAACGAGGTAAAGCAGATTGATACGTCGCATGGATCAGTCGGTCAGGTTAACGTAAGTATCGGAGAAATTGAGGCGTAAATCCTTGAGTCCGTCTATTCGACGGAGTTTTCCGGCCAATTGCGCGCCCTGCATATCCTTCGCCAAACGCACTTCATATTGGTATTCCACGTATTCTCCTTTTTCTTCGGTGTATAAAACCCGGTATCTTTTTAGTACAAAATCGTTGCAAAACTCGCGGATAACGGCCTGTGCCGGCTCGAATTCAGCGGATGCCGCGGGCAGTTCGAACCGCAGCTGGCCGAGCATGTTGCTCTTCCGGCTAAAGGGGGTGAGGCGCAGAAAAAAGGCAATGATGCAAAAGGCCAGGGTGCCGATGACCGCGGTGATAAAACTGTAGACCCCGCAGGCGATACCGGCGGCCATGGAAGCAAAGATGAAAGAAATATTGCGTGTGCTGATCAGGTTGGTCCTGAATCGCAGGATAGCCAGTGCCCCGAAAATACCGAATCCGCGGGCCAGGCTGTCGCCAATGGATTGCATGATCGTGGTGGTTACAATAGCCATCAGGATCAGCGATTGGATAAAATGGTGCGGGGTGGCTACTTCTTGCGCCGTTTTTTCATACGTAAAAACGATCAGTGAAGACAATACAAAAGCCAGCAGCACCGAAAATACGATCAGGACAACCGATTGGTTGTCCATATTGGATACAGACGTCAGGAATTCCATACTCAGTAGTAAAGCTAGGGGGGCGACAAGGTCGGAATATTTGGCGATTTAGTGTTTTAAAAGGCATTTTACCGCTGCACAACCAATCTTCCAACCGAAGCGCCATACTGCACTGTGTACAACCCAACCGGCCAATCCTGCACCGCGATATTTATTTCCGTGCCGGCCGGAATTTGATGAAGCACAGTACGGCCGGTCATATCCCACACAATAACGGGTTGGTCATCAACGGTTTGGTTGATTTTTACCGTGACCGAGTTCGCTGCCGGATTGGGGAAAAGTGCGAGGTGGCCTGCGACAATATCCGCTTCCGATACTGCTACCACTGTTTCGTTGTTGAGGTTAAACGTCGGCGCTTTTATGATAAAATTGCCCGTTCCATTAGGTATACGGGAATAACTTTTATCCACCGTTTGAATGCCGAACGTAACGGAGTCCACGATCACCAGGTTCGGATTGAGCAAAAAGAGCGTTTCGCCGTCGGCGGACAACTTAAAATTGCAGTGCTGGGGGCCGTCTACACCGTCTTCGTCGGCCCAGAATATAAGGTAGCCGTTTGCCGGTATACTGATGCCTTGCGGAATCTCATATTTTGCCAGATTAGCCGGGTTGTCGGAGAGGTAATATCCGCTGAGGTCCACAGCCTGGTTGGAGGTGTTGTACAGTTCGATCCAGTCTTCGAAGTCGCCTTGTTCGTCCTTTACGGTGGAGGAATTGGAGGCCATTAGTTCATTGATCACGACAGGGCCGTTCAGCAGGCTTGTCGGCTCCACCTGGTAAATAAATACGTCGTGCTCGGCGCCCACGGGTAGATAACTGACCGAACGGGCGGTTGTGTTGGCTACGGCTTCGATATAAAAGCGCACCCAGGTACCAGCGATTTGTGCGGGCAGATTGGCGCCGTACAAGCCGTCGGCGGCAGCGCCGTCGTGGTGTTGGCCGTCGTCGTACATTTGAAGTGAGGTGAAGTTTCCGGTTAATTTGGTGGAATAAAAAAGGTTGACTCCATAAATGCCGTTGGCCGAACTGATTTTAGCCGTGACAATCACTTCCTCACCAGGCAAGGGATGTTTCCATTGCTCGCCGGTGGTATTCCGGTAATCGGCGTTTTCGATGACCGGTGCCACTTGTTTTACCTCTGTGTTGTTGAGCAGGTTGTTGCGGCGGGTAGTGATAAAATTTTTCAGGACATTTAGCTCATTGTCAAATTGCGTATTGGTATAGGTCTTTTTCGTGTCGGCTTTTACCAGCGAATCGATCATGGATTTGTAATTGTCGAGCATCGTATTGCACACAGCCGGGTTTAGTTCCTCCTGGATAATGGTGCGCAGGTGGGCCAGGTAACGCTGGCGCCATATCGGCACGGCCAGGACTCTGTTCAGCAACGGGTAATTTACTTTTGTCTCGTTGTAGAAGGCGCCCCAGTTGGCAAAGTTGGCTTCCATCGCGCTGTTTCCATCGTATTCCAGGGGCGTCATGCGGCCGGTTTCCGGTTCGTAGTACACATAGTAGTCCATTTTCCCTTTGTACACATAGCTGTCGTCGTCGGAAAAGGCGATTTCGGAGGCCAGGTGCCAGAGGGTGCGGTCGATGTCGAGGTAATCGGGCAGCACATCGGGCAATTCCGCGATAGGGGTGGTATTCAGCGCGTTGCAGGTGGCGACGAGGTAGTCCCATGGTTGATCCTGATCGCTGCTTTTGAGGGTATAGTATTTTTGATATTGCGTGGTGTCGGTTCCCAAATAATTAAGCGCGGCGGTGCCGTCGCCCCAGCCGCCGCCGGGGCCGCCAGGCCCACCGCCTACTGTGCCATCGGGCCGGTCGGCGCGCCAGTTGATACCGTCGGCGCTGAAAAACCATTCTTTGAGGAAATCTTTATTGAGTTGTTGCACATTGGGGTAGATGCCCCAGTACTGTCCGTTGAGATATAGTTTAACAAAATTGGACTTGGCAGCCGGGATGTGCCTGCGAATCTGGTGCTGGTAAAATACTTCGCGCAAAAACGAGGGGTCCTGGAAGCTGTTGTTGAGGTTCAAGGTTTTATAACCCATCAGTTTTTGATCCGGATATACGTAATCAACAGTCAGGTTAAAGGATTTTTTCTGGGAGTTTTGGGCCATTTGATACGATGTTTGGCCTTTAAAGCGGACGCCCACACTGTCGTATACCACACCGTCTACGGTCATTTTAGCCGGCAGGTCGGTTTTCGACTGGTAGTTGGCAGTAAGCAGGGTCCAGTAGTTGGACTGCGGAAAATCCAGGTAAATCGTGCGGATAATGGAGGAATCGTATAACCCGCTTGGCGCCTGGTCGCCGGTAATTAACTGGTGTCCGTCGGCGGAAAGGTGCATTTGCGGGGGGAGGTTTTGGGCCTTGAGGTTGATTCCGGCAAATAGTAAGGCAGTCAGGAAGAGCGTAGCGGCAGTTTTTTTCATGTACTAATTTTTTTCTTGGATACAGATTCAGATAATGAGGTTATAAGGTTTCTGGTTTTTTTGGGTTAGAAGGTTACTGGTTAGAAGGTTTCTGGTTGGTACCTGGGGGCAAAAGAGCAGTAAAAATTCATTAGCCGGCGGCAAATTGCCGGATCAGCGTCAAAATTCGACCTTTTTTAACTGGGTTTGCTATTTTTTGCAAATACGTAGTCGCGGGCGCCCCCGGTATGGGAACGCGTTGTCCTCTATTACGGACAAAATGGAAGGTGGGTTGCGTACGCCCCCCCAAGTCCTAAAGGCAGAGGCGATTGGTTCTGTTTTTGTGCCTATTTCGGGGTTTGTCATTCTGAGCAAAAGCGAAGAATCCGAGGCCGATACCGCCGCGTGCTGGCTATGCATAATCCGCGAACCTACCCTCTCCCCCCTTTCTCCCCCCCCCGTGCTTGTCATCCCGAAGGGAACTGTCCGCTCTACGCCTTTGCCTTAAAAGCCTTCCGGCAGTTTTTCAAAGAAGGCTTTCGGCCCCGGTAAGGAACCGTTCACGCTACGCCTTTGCTTTACATAATTGAGCTATTCTTAAAACAAATGTAGAGTAAACACAGCGCCTAATGTGATAAGCAAAGGCGTATAGCGGACAGTTCCCTTCGGGATGACAAGCGCGTGGGGGGAAAGAAAAGGAGGTGCAGGGTAGGTTCGCGGATTATGCACAGCCGATGTTCGGCGGTAAAGGCCTCATAAACATGATAAAATTGAGGCCTTCGGCCCCGGATTCTTCACTTTCGCTCAGAATGACAAACCGTGTTGGCGGGATGATCGGAGAATCAATCGCCTCTGCCATAAAGGGGAGTGTTGGTGAAACACAAAAAAACGTAGTTTACAAGTTATTATTCACTCGTTCCTCAATACCGCACACCCCAAAAAAACGGTTCTTCCGCTTTTCTTTTCTCTTCGGCGTGTTTTTTCAGAATGTCGGCATAATCGGCTTCTTTAATTTTTTTGCCTTTGAGTTTTTTCGGCAAATCCAGTTCTTTGGTTAGTTTTTTCATCTCGATCTTATCTGCCGTGATCAGCATACCGCCATCGTTGACGTCCACTTCGAGAATGAGACCCGGCAAGCCGCACAGGCGCTCGGGTCCGGCGCTTACCGGAATGTCGAGGGCAAACCAAACTGTAATGTTTTGCTGTTTTAAGGTGTCTTCCCAGTATGCATTCATACAAACGTGCCCGGCCACTTCTTTCATGTCGTTCAGTATTTTCCAGTCCTGCGCCCGGAGCGAATCCTCGATAATATAGGTTTTGCCAAGCATCTGGATCGCGTCATAAACCGTGTTTTTTTCAAAATCCCGGTTGATCAAATAAACGTCTTTTCGCCAGGAATACCCTTCATCTTCAGGCTCTGCCTGTTCCTCTGAATCTTCGTATTTCGATTGCTTGGGATTGAAATACAGCGTGGTAAATAATTTCCATTCGGATCGGTTACCCCACATATAGGCCAGTCTTTCCTTCCGCTGTATGCTAATGTAGTCTACTGCCGCCATTTTTTTTACCCAATTGTGGGTTACTAAATAACGCACCTGACCCTCCATATCCTGGCCGAAGGCGGAAAGGGGGAGGAGAAATAAAAAGGCGAGGATGGGTGCAACCCCTCCAAGTATTTTATTCCAAAAAACAACTGATATAATTTGCATAAATAGTTGATATTTAAAGGTTACTGCCTACTGCCTACTGCCTACTGCCTACTGCCTACTGCCTACTGCCTACTGCCTACTGCCTACTGCCTACTGC
>CAUJEY010000264.1 GCA_963169325.1 Bacteroidota bacterium | reverse complement strand
GAAAACGTATTTTCCTCGATTCATACCCGAAATATGGTAAGAGGGATCGATTCAAATCGTTTAAACTCAAAAACCTCTATAAACAACAGAATATCAATGAACTACAACGAAATTAAAATTGCTTAACCGGACACTACTGATTTTAGATGATATAAAAACCTGATAATACAGTCAGTCCAGATTGAAATTTTTGCCGGCGTGTATTACGTACTCCCATACTTCCACCGTTTTTTTTACCCCTAATTTTTTCCGCATTCGCCTTAAATGTGTCTGAACAGTGCTTACCTTTATGTCCATCTCCTGCGCAATCAATTCGGGATCGAATAACCTGCCCCAACATTGGATAACATCCGACTGTCGTTTTGAAAAGATTTGTATCCCCGGGTTCCCCCCTTGTCGATCCTTATTTATGCGCTGCATATTGTCCTAAAAAATCAGTACAAATTCATGCTCCAAAAATATAGGAGGTATTCAGGGATGCCCAGGGACAAAAAATGACAAAAACGCGTGTTTTGACAACCAACAGTCGTATATATCACTGACAAACAGAGCATTAAAAGGCTACCAGATATTCATAGATTGTAAAAAAAATGATGGAAGACCAATTACTTGAGGCTGTGCAGGCACTGGAACAGCGTACCGCTTTGCTGCTTGGATCGCTATCCGCCACAGGGTGTGATGAGTTAAAAACGCTTTCAAATAATCCTCTTTTTTGCGATGATGCATCGGTGCGCCGACTAGTTGAATACATGGTGAACCGTCGAACCAAACGGCCCAAAAACGGATTTCTGCTACAGATACTTTACTGGGAGGTGTATCAGCGTAAAACCCTCGATGCGAAACGGATGACGATCCTTTTTACTGCTGCCATTTCATTGATTGAAGACTATATCATTTGGAAGTCATTGAAAGGAGACCGGATGAAACAGCGCGAATATCTGGCGCGTTATGTAACGGCATTGCCGGAAACGACGGTGTTCCTGGATGCATTATCCGAATGGGAGCGGGCTATTTCGGAAGCGCCGGATAGTTTTGAAAAACTTTATCAAAAATGTCGCCTGCTACAGGAAGAATGGTCCTACTGGGCTACCGACCGGTACAAGAAGGCTCCAAAGTTGATTCAAGGCATTCTTTTCGCCCATGAAGAATATTGTCATACCGTTAAAAGAATGTGCGATCTGGGTGGTGAAATGCGTGCTGAATTACTGAATGACCCAAGTCCTGCCCGTGCAAATTCAAAAGATACCAACTTGTTGCTGATGCTGACGGATCATTTGATTGCCCTGAATCAGAAACCGGCAGATGAAAGTGATTTTCTGTCCTTTTGGAGAGAATACGAAAGTTGCTTCTTACAATTGGGTCAGGCAGAACGGGAATCCGTTTTTCGCGGGATGATCAACTATTGCACCCGGCACATGAAGGAAGGTCACACCGGTTTTGTTCAACAATTGTTCCATTTGTGCAACTGGGCATTGCGGCAAAAAGCCTTTACCGCACGTTGGTTGCGGTCCGATGAAGATTTTCTTAACATCGCCATGGCGTTCTGCCGGCCCGATGCTTTACCGGAAATGAAAGATTTCATTCAGCAACATGCAAAAAATCTGCCAGCGCATACTCGCGACGACGCCCGTGCGCTGACGCTGGCTTATTACCACTTCTTTAAGGGCGAATTGTACCCTTCCCTGGACCACCTCAATACCATAACAAACCGGGAGATAACTTATAAATTACGGTTCCATTCGCTCCGGATCAGGATACATTATGAAATCGGGAAAACAGATCAGGATTTTGAAGCGCTCGAAAAAGCGTTGGAAGCATACGACAAATATTTTGATCGTGATGAATGGTTGCACGACAGACGACGGGATCATTATACCCGTTTGGCCTGGTTCGTACGAAAAATGATGACTTTATCACGAAGTCATAAACCAGGCAGCCGGGCAGATGCCTACATGTTTCTGTCAAACGCCCTGGAAGATATCAACGCCGTTAAACCGATCGCTTTGGAATGGGTAATGAACGAAATAGAAAAATGGCGCCCCGGTTCCTGAGCCGCCTGGCCAGGGCGGTTCGAAACCGGGGCGCAGTCAACAATTAAGGATTGATAATGTCATCCGTAATGATAAAATTCAATAAATACAAAAGCGGAAACAGCATGTTGGCAAGCATTTAAAAGTGAGGAAATAGCACGCCATGCCTGTGGTAATACTTTGATCTCCGGTACGCTCGTTTCTTTACGGCAATGTTCTGTCGGCCTCATCCGGGGCGTGTAATGCCGCGAATACAGCAGAATTGTGGTTGCCGTGGGGCAACAAAGTTTGAAGTGTCTGAAAAAATGGTTCCGGCAAACGGATAACAGGTGGTCGTACGCCCCGCCGATATTATACCAGTTCGTTCGAGGTGGTCGTTTTTACAACGTTGATTACACAGGACACGGCTTGCTGAAAGTGTCGTTTTACATATCGTACCTGTGAACCTTCAAAAGGTATACATCGAACCAATATTTTTACCATTTAAAATTCCAACAGGATGCTCCACACCGATCGAAAAAAAACTGACTCCCTTGTTCCCATGACCCTTATTGCCGGCTTTTGCTTGTTTTGTTTGCATTCCTTCACGCCTCCGCCAATGACCCGCGTGGGGTCGCTTCTGGAACAAGCCCAGATCGAGCTGGATCATTATCAATTCCGGCAGGCGCTTACCACCGTGCGGCAGGCAGAGCTACTGCTGAGTACCGATAGCAGCGCAACGGTTAGGCTCTACACCATTATGATTCAATGCCTCTTAAAAAACGCCGAGCCCGACAGCATACCAGTTTGTCAGAATAAGTTGTCCGTACTGCCCGCCACGGCTTCAATTGCCGACCAGGCAGACTATCACTTTATAAATGCGTATCTCGGACAACTACATGGCCAGAATTATGAGGAAGTTTATGCCAGATACCAAGTCGCTTATGATTTGTATACGAGTCTTCCGAAACCCTGGCATACCAATGCGGGCCGCATAGCCAACAATGCCGGTGTTATTCTTTTGGTGCAAAAAGGCAACCCGGCCCTCGCTCTTGAACAGTTCCGCCTGTCCGAGCAGATTTTTGCAGCGCGCCTGGGTACCGACGCCCCCCTGATCGCACATGCCTATCATAACAAAGGCAAGGCCCAAGCTGAACAACAGCGTTATTTTGAAGCACAAGAAAATTACAGTCGCGCCTTATCCATACGAGCTGCCAAACTTGGTCCGGAACACTCGGAAACATTGGCAACAATACTCAGCTTTGCGGCGGTGCAGAATGCACTGGGTAACTACGAAGATGCTGAGCAAAACCTCTTGTTGGCACTAAATTCCGTTATAGAAAGCGGAAATTCAAACATGTTGTCTATTATATATGCCAATCTAGGCACCTCTTACCTGTTGGGGGCAAATTTTCCTCAGTCCGTTCACTATTATAAAAAGGGGCTTGAAATTGAAACAGGGCGCAACGATTCTGTCGAAATCGCCACCACATTGTACAACCTCGGCAATGCGTACCTCAATCAATCAGAGTACCAACAAGCGTTGAGTTATTATCAACAAGCATATAAAATGGCAGGGCCCGGGCATCCCCAATGGAGCACTCTCCTGACCGGATTGGGTAATATATATGAAAAACAAGGCCAACTGGACAAGGCTGAAGAGAAATACCGACAGGCATTAGATTATAATAAAGGGCGCGATAATTATGTAGTAGTAACGAACACTTACAACCTCGGAAATATATATGCATTGCGGGGAGACTGGGCCCGGGCGCTGGAACTCAACCGGGAGTCGCAACAACTATTAGGTTATCGCGGTGATGGCAATCTGGAACAAGTACCGGATATTTTATCCTTATGCGAGGCCATGACTCAGGAATGCCGCTTGCTGTGGAAAACATACCGCCATAACGAAAACATGGAAACCCTTAAGGCTGTCCGTAATGCATGCCGGAATACTGTCAGCACGTTCGATGCGCATGCCCGAACCATACGCGAACCCTCTGGCAGGCAAACGATGAACGAATCTTTATATCCAGTACTCGAAATTGCCCTGGCCGCTAATCAACGGCTGAAAAAATTGACCGGTGATGCACAATACTGGCGCGAGTCGTTTCACCTTTCCGAACAGGCCCGGGCATTGCGCCTGTATGAATCCATGCTCGAAGACGCAGCGCTAGACACGGCCGTCGCTGAAGCACAACGGCAAAAAGTGTACGAATTGCGCACAGCCATCGATAGCGCATGGACCGACTGGCTGTATAAACCCAAGCCGGGACTTACTAACCGGGATTCGGCTGTGTTTCTGCAAAAAATCGCCGCCATGAAAATTCAATACAATGAATACTGGGAAGAATTAGGACACAACCACAAGGGCTTGCTGGCAGGCCGTTCGCCATTGGATGTGATGACACTACAAGACGTTCAGCAAATGCTCCATCCACAACAATCCTTGCTGGAATATATGGTTGGTGATAGCTCAGTTTTTCTTTTTTGGGTGAGAAAAGATACGTTTCAGGTCGTTGAACGCAAAAAAAGCAGCCTCGATCAACAGATCAATATTTTCGAAAAAGCCTTAAAATCCCGTTTCGGTGAGTCACCTCAAGTGCAAAAGAAATACACTGCCGCTGCCGCCGAACTGTATCAGCAATTGATCCCGGTTAATCCGGGATATGAATTGATTATTGTGCCTGATGGAACATTATACGATGTACCATTTGAAGCCCTGCTTAGCGAAAAGCCTGATACTTTGTTCACTGAATATAGGCAATACCCTTTTATGATCCGCAATCATTGCATTAGTTATGCGTATTCAGCCACAGTATTGTATGCCATGTCGGAGCGGCAGGGGCGAACCGCCGCCTTCCATGGCGTATTGGGCATGGCGCCTTTTTCCGGAGAAAACAGGTTGTTGTTTTGGGATGAGCGGGGCCGCACAAATCCGGCACAGGATTCCTTTCCCACCATACTCAGCAGTGGACCCGAGTTAGATTCCATCAAAAAATACTGGCCCGGTAGTTTTTACTACAATAGGTATGCTAATATTGAGCGCTTTAAACAATTGGCACCCCAATACAGTATCATTCATTTATCAACACACGGGGTAGCCGACAGTCGTAAAGGTCATGCCTCGTATATTGCCTTCTACAGTGCCAAAAATTCGCTTGCTTACTCCTGTTTATACACGCACAACCTGACTACAGTGCCACTTTCGGCTGACTTGGTTACGCTTTCCGCCTGCCAAACCGGCCTTGGCAGTTGGCAACGGGGCGAAGGCGTATTCAGCGTGGCCAGGGCATGCGCACAAGCCGGCGCCAAAAGCGTGGTTACTACTTTGTGGGATATCAACGACAAAGCCTCTCTGAATATCATGGCCCGTTTTTACCGTCATTTATCTAACGGTATACCAAAAGATGAAGCACTGCGGAAGGCAAAACTGGAGTTTATGACCGAGACTTCTTTCCAATCCATAGATGCTGCCAACCCAGGAATCTGGTCGGCATTCATATTGATTGGCGACAGAAGCAGCATCCCGCGAAAACGCTAAAAACCTCCATCCAACAGGGGTAATAACCGGATAGCATCCCCGCGATAGGGATGGCTGTCCGGTTTTGCTATTTGTTGAAGCAAAGTCGATATTTCAGCCTGATTGGCAGGATATTCGTTCAATAAAATCAGAGCCTGATACCATTGCGCCCGTTGAAATATTTTGGAGCCCGGTGTATATTTGGCCATAATATACTGGAAAATTTCGGCGGCTTTTACATTGTTGCCGGTATGTAGATAGGCGCGGCCAAGTTTTAAGCGGCTTTCCTCGTATTGATCGTCTTCCGGGCTGAGACCACCGTATTGGTCCAGGATGATCTGGATTTCTTTTTTACCCCTCACATCCCATTCGGCTAAATCGCGGTCCAAAAAGTTTCTGCGTTCCTGCCTGACCCGCTCGGCCGATGCAAGAGGTGTTCCGGGTTTCGATTTAGAAGGCGAAATGTCAGCCTGTTCTTTTTTCTGCTCTGGGGGCAGGACCGTTTTACCTGTAGTATCCGAGGGGATTTGCAGGGGCGAGTGTGGCACCGGTACTTGTCTATTGCCTTCCTGTCCGGATTGGCTCAGGAGCCACCAGATACCTACTGCCACAATAAGTGCTACAAAAGCCAACAATGGCCATAACCATTTTTCCCAAGGGCGTTTCTTCTGTGGGGGCGGCTGGTTTTCACGCCATTCCCGAACCTGATTCCGAACCTGATCTCGGATCATCCGCTCGCGCATTTCTCGCTCCAGGCGGTGCAGGTTTACCTGTTCCTGAAGTGCGGGATCTGCGGCCAAATCTGCTTCGAAGCGAGTTGTCTCTTCCGGAGAAAGCTGTTTTCGAAGATAATCCTCTATTTTATCATACAATAATTCGTCAAAAGGTTCCATACTTCAGTCTTTAAAAAGGGATTTCCATTCAGGATATTGCTTCAAATGCTCCCGCGTGCGTTGGATGCAACGGTTTTTCTCGGTTTTGACTTGATCGGCGCTTTTCCAACCCATCGTTTGGGCTGTCTCCTCAAGTGAATAGCCCAGTTGATACAAACTCAACAACTCCCGACAGTGTTTGCCTTTCGATGCGATCAGTTTGTTTAATAATTCGATGGCCTCCTTTCGTTCATACCACTCCAGTTCTTCCCGATCTACCTCATCTGATTGTTGTTTCCAAACAAAAAGGTCGAACAAGACTTTCCGTCTCCGGATTTTCGCCAAACGTTTGAGCCATTGGCGGGCCACTATGTTGATAAAATAGGCTTCTAAGTTGCCGTCGGAGTTGTAATTACCCTCACGAATGTTACGGTCAAAAAAATATAATGCATCAGATAGCACCTCTTCGCCGTCTTCATATGCTCCACCGCGCTTCACTACATATCTGATGGCCATTTCACTCCAACCTGATTTATTCAGAATAAAATCAAATGCCTCTCGCCGTTCTCGTTCGGTGCCGGTAGCCAATGTTGTTTGGAGAGTTTCATTGGAATGGTTCATAGGAGGGCAAATTTATGCAAGTTCAGGGACATGAGATTAATTGATCAACTGTGTCAACTTTTTTTCCTCTTTTAAGTGAACTGGTCTAAAAATTCGGACAACGAAATTAATAAATTCGTGTGCGGGTTTTTAGACCAGTTCAGTGTATTATTTAATCGAATCCCAGCAAGGCCACCTTCACCCCTCCCCTTCCATCCCCTCCACAGCCCTATAAAACTTCTTCAACACCTCCTTGATATCCTTCTGCGCATAAATCTCCGCGATCCGGTCACTCTTCACCCCGAGAATTTTCTTGACGTCTTCGAGGCCCATTTCTCCGCTGTTCAGGATGAAGTCGCCGGTGAAGTGGCGGCCGTAGTGGGTGGTGATTTCCCGGCCGATGAGTGCCTGACTGAGGGTGCGAAGTTGTTTGCTGTACACCGGGTATCGTATTTTTTGAAACAGAAATCCGTCGGGTTGCCACTGGAGCAGTAGAGGCGCTTCGCTTTCCGCGATCGGCACGATCTCTTTGCTTCCGGTTTTTTGCGCGTTGGTGGCAAAATAGCGGTACCAGGCGTCGCCTTCCTGAAACTCGAAATAGTGGATGTCCTGCCGGAGGTGTTGGGTGTCGGAGAACCGCAGGCCGCGGCACATGATCAGGAAACGGCGCAGCGTTTCAAACGCCTCGCTGCCGGGTTCAGCCTGGAATAGCGCATTCCGGAATATGGTGTACTCCCCTACCGTCAGGCTTTTCTTTTCCGACATTTTCACCACCTTGATATCCACGCGGTCAAAGGGTTTGCGCTGGTCGTCCATTTCAAGGTGTTTCAATACCCGGGCATACATGATTTTGAGGTAACGGAGATATTGATTGGCGAGGTTTTCCTTACCGGCGGCCACCATTTTCCGCTTGAATTCCAGCACCTTATCGCGACTCATCTCCTGGAGACGCAGCGGCCCCACCGCGCCCAGGAATTTCCGGACGGCACACCGGTAAGTGACGAATGTTTTGTTGCTGATCTCGTTGGCCGCGTATTCTTCTTTTAAAATCTGAAAGGCGGTATCGCTAAATAACGGGTCTGTTTTTTTGCCGGCCCCCATTTTCTGGTTGAACACGTCGAACATGGGCGGGATGTCGCGGGCGATCATATCGGCTACAATGGAGTAGGCTTTGGTCAGCGTCGTGCGGAGGTGGTTGTTTACGATGATGGCCGTTTCGCCGCCCAGGATGGCGCGGGGTTTCACGGACTGGCCCGCCGCGTCCCAGTCTTTGGCGCGCAGCTTCCAGGGAAGCACGAGGTAGTTGGTACGGTAGCGCCAGGCGTAGCGGAGGTACAATTTTTGAAAACCGAAGCGGTCGTTGTAACCGCGCAGCACGATAGTGATAACAGGTGGTCGCATTAGTACGTAAATTAGTCAATACTAAAATCAAATGCTACCTGCTGCTAGGAGTTACTAAGGCGCAAATATCGGCCAAAACGGGCAAATATGCGCACTATGACACGCTAAATCGCAGTAGGCTTTTTTTATTTCCTAACAGGATGTTAGTTTTTTTCCACAAAAAGCCGGATTAGACGTATTACTTTTGCAGGGCATAAAAAATGCAAATTCCTGAAAATCAGTTATCACTACTTACACAAACACGTAATGAAATTCAGCGTCTCTTCTTCCGAGCTTCTTAAGCAATTGCAAATCGCCTCCGGCGCCATCGGTTCCAACCCGGTACTGCCGATTCTGGAAGACTTCCTGTTCAAGATCGAAAATAAAAAACTGACCATCGCCGCCACCGATCTTGAAACCAGCATTACCACTGCGATCGAGGTATTAGCCGACGACGATTTTACCGTGGCGATTCCGGCCAAAATATTGCTTGAAACTCTGAAAGCACTGCCGCAACAGCCCGTCACCTTCACGATCAATGAAGAAAACTACGGTATCGAAATCACCTCTTCATATGGTAAATACCGGCTGGCCGGCGAAAATGGCGCCGAATTCCCCAATATCCCCGAGCCCGATACGGTGGATACGGTGAAACTAAACAGCCAATACCTGCTGGAGGCCATCAATAAAACAGTGTTCGCCACCTCCAGCGACGAACTGCGCCCCGCCATGACCGGCGTATACTTCCAGATTGATTTTAATAAACTGACCTGCGTGGCCACCGACGCTCATAAATTGGTAAAAATAACCACCCACCACCTTGCCGGGGAAGTGGCTACCACCTTTATCGTACCTAAAAAGGCGCTCAACCTGCTCAAAAACGCCCTGCCGGCCAATGACACGGTTACTATTTCCTTCAACAAAGCCAACGCCTTTTTTGCCTTCGGCAACATGAACCTCGTGTGCCGGCTCATCGACGCGCGCTACCCGGACTACAACGCCGTCATCCCGGTGGACAACCCCAACGTGATGGTCGCCAACCGCGCCGATTTCCAGAATTCGCTCAAACGGATCGCTATCTACGCCAACAAAACCACCAACCAGGTGGTGCTCGACGTGTCGGATAAAAGCCTCACCGTTTCGGCCCAGGACCTCGATTTTTCCAACGAGGCCACCGAACAAATGAGCTGTACCTTCGACGGCGCCCCACTGCGCATCGCTTTTAACGCCAAATTTTTAGTGGAAATGCTCACCGTGCTCGACGGCGAAGAAGTGCGAATGGAGTTTTCCACGCCCTCGCGCGCCGGCATTCTCACCCCGGTAGAAGCAGAAAACAACGACCGGGAAATTCTGATGCTGGTAATGCCGGTGATGCTTAATAATTAAAGGTTAGAAGGTTTCTGGTTAGAAGGTTTCTGGTTTGTGAATTCCTTTGGTTCTGGCAGAACCAAAGGAATTTTTTATGATATGCCTCAGGAAAAAATGTGGGTACATGCGGTGTGAGAATTTACCAACAATCTTCTATAATGAGGAGAGGTTCACGCCAGCCGGCAATTGAAATATCCGCTCCATCAACACCCATTTCTCTCCCGGCCGGGCCGCCGGTAACGCCTGCTGGTAACGCCACATCAGCGTCTCCCATGCCTGCACCTTCGGATTTGCCGCATCCAGCGCCGCCTTTTGCTCAAAGGAAAAATCGTCGCCCGCTTCCAAAATCATGAACAACCTGTTCTCCACCCGGTAAATCTCCAAAGCAGTTATACCCGCCGAGCGAATGCTCTCGAGTATTTCGGGCCAAACGGCCCGGTGGTAAGCCTCGTATTCTGCAATCAATGCAGGATCGGGCTTCAAATCAAGGGCAAGACAAAAACGCATATTTAGTGATGAGCGATGAGTGATGAGTGATGAGCGATGAGCGATGAGTGATCTTACTCGTAACTCATCACTCATAACTCATAACTCATAACTCATAACTCATAACTCATAACTCATAACTCATAACTCATAACTCATAACTCATAACTAAAAAACCTACATCACCCGCGTTCCATCCGGAATCACCGCGCCTTTTTTCACAACAATTATACCGTCGCGTATCGTAAACTGTTCGGTATCCACGTCGGGCAGATGGTCGCCGCCTTTGATGACGACATTGTTTCCGATGCGGCAATCTTTGTCGAGAATAGCGTGTTCGATATGGCAATTATGCCCAATCCCCATTGGGATTTCGCCGGAATTGGATGCAATTTCCTGCAAGGTTTGGTAGCTATCGTTACCCATCACGATGGCGTCTTTGACCACGGTATTTTCGCCAAGCCGGGAGCGGATGCCGATAATGGAACCTTCGATGAGCCGGGCGTGTATGATCGAGCCTTCGGCAATGAGGGCGCGGTTGACCTGGGTGCCGCCGTAAAATTTGGCCGGCGCAAGCATACGGCCGCGGGTATATACCTGGCGGGTGGTATCAAACAGGTTGAACGGCGGTATATGATCGGTCAGTTCGATATTCGCTTCGAAGAAAGAGCGAATATTACCGATATCGGTCCAATAACCGTCGTATTGATAAGCGGAGACCTTCCGGCCGCTTTGAATGGCTGCGGGAATAATTCCCTTGCCGAAGTCTGTGGCTTCCGGGTGTTGATCGAACAGATCGAGCAGGGCTTTGCGGTTGAAAATATATATGCCCATAGAAGCCATATACATCTTTCCACGTTTTTTATGGGTCGGCCCCACCTCACTCACCCAGTCGGGTAGCAGGTCGGCTGCCGGTTTTTCAATAAACCGCGGGATATACCCTTTTTCATCCACTTTCATAATCCCGAAACTGGTGGCGTCGCGTGCATCCACAGGCAGGCAGGCGATGGTCACGTCGGCCTTCTGTGCAATGTGGTGAATAGCCATTTGTTCGAAGTCCATTTGATACAGCTGGTCGCCCGAGAGGATCAGCACATAATCAAAATCGTGCCGTTCGAAGTGTTTGCGGCTTTGCCGCACGGCGTCGGCCGTGCCCTGAAACCATTCGTCGTTGCCGGGCGTTTGTTCGGCCGCCAGCAGATCGACGAATCCGCGGGTAAAGCTGTCGAAATTGTACGTGTTTTTGATGTGGGCGTTCAGGGACGCGGAGTTGTATTGAGTCAATACAAACATTCGTTTGACACCCGAATTGATACAATTGGAGATCGGAATGTCGATCAACCGGTATTTACCGCCGATGGGTACCGCGGGTTTGGACCGTTTTTCGGTCAGGGGGTAAAGACGAGAGCCGGCGCCGCCGCCGAGGATGAGGCAAATAATTTTTATCATGGTGCAAGTGTTGTGGATATTATCAGGTTTGAAGGTTGCTGGTTTGAAGGTTACTTCTTCTTTTTATTTTCGGGAGGCGCCGGTTTGGGTTTATCCGGTTTTTTAGGCGGCCCGGCCTGTTTTGTTTTGGCCGGCACGCTTTTTTGAAGTGGCTTTTCCGGCGGGACTTTTTGTTCTGTTTTTGTTTTTGTGGCGGCCGTTTTAGTCGCGGGTTTTACCGGGGCCGTTTTTTGTTTTTCTTTCTTTTTTATCGCTTTTTCTACTGGCGGCTTTTCCGCCGGAGCGCTTTTTTTCGGCGTTGCTTTTGCCTCTGTTTTCCGGCTTACCGGCTTTTCAGGTGTCGCTTCCGGCACTGCGGCCGGTACAGCGGCTGTTTCCGGCGCCGATTCCACCGGACCGGGGGAAATTTCGCTGAAAGCCGGTTCGGCGGCCGGCGCATTTTTAACCGGTTCTATTTTGGCGCCGATACTCCGGTACACGCCGAAATACTGGCCGATGGTTTGTTCCCACGAAAAATCGACCGCCATGATACGTTCGCGCAGGTGCGTCACGATACCCGGATCGTTGTGCCACATCGACACGGCCCGGTAGATAGCGTGGAAGACATCTTCCAGACTAAAATGGTCGAAACGGATACCGCGCCCGGAGTTGCCGGGTTCGCCGATATCCGGAACAGTGTCCTTCAGGCCACCGACCGACCGCACGATGGGTATTGTGCCGTATCGCATCGCATACATCTGGTTCAAGCCGCAAGGCTCCACCCGGGAGGGCATAATGAGGAAGTCGGAGCCGGCATAAATCTGGTGCGACAAGCCTTCGTTGTAATCGATCACCGCGTTAAATCGCCCCGGGAACTGGTGCGACATGGAGCGGAATTGCTTTTCCGTCCAGGCCTCGCCGGTGCCCAACACCAGAAAACTGGCGCGCGCACCGCTGTGAATAAACCGCCGGTACGCATCCGGCAGCAAGTCCACACCTTTTTCGCCGACCATTCGTCCGATAAAACTGATCAGGGGTGCATCGTACGGGAAGCCGAACCACTCGCAGAGCGCCCGTTTATTCCTTGTTTTGAATTTGGCAATATTGTCTGCTTCCAACCGGGACTGAATCATCGGGTCGGTAACAGGGTCCCATATTTCAGCATCGATGCCGTTTATAATACCGTGCTGCTTTTGCCATTCCTGCCGGAACAGCGATTCCAGCCCCATGCTGTTTTCATGTAATTCGAATAAATAGGACCGCGACACGGTGGACACCGCCCAGGCCGTTTTGATGGCTGCTGCCATCGGATTGACAATCCCCTGCCAATCGAGCAATCCCCGGGCGCCGGCTTCGTAAGGCGGCAACAAATGGCCGCTGCTCCAGCCGAAAGCGCCCTGATACTGGCCGTTGTGGATGGTAAATATTGTCGGGATAGGGGCCAGTTGCTGGTAGGCCGGGCAATGTTTGACCATCCAGGGAATCAGTGCCGTGTGGTGGTCGTGGCAGTGCAACACCCTGGGGCGCTCTTGCCAGGGGAAAGAAAGCAGCCACTCCAGCACCGCCTGTTGAAAAGCGATGTAGCGTTCTATTTCATCGCGATACGGCGCGCCGGAGGGATCATTGTAAATGCCGGGGCGATCGTGCAAACCCGGAATATCGACTACAAAAAGCGGGTAACCCAAGGTGTTTCCGGCCTGCTGCTGAATACGAAAATGCCATTGTTTCCAGTTGATCCACACCGAACCGGCGTACACCGTCACCCAATCCTGGTGATTGATCCATTTCAGGGAGTATTTTGGAATAATGGCGGCAGTCAGAACGCCCGCCTGGGTCATATATTTGGGCAAAGAACCGACCACATCGCCCAAACCGCCGGTTTTAGCCGCCGGATAACATTCGGCAGAAATATGCAAGACTTGTATCATGGTCACATTTTGATTGTTCCGGTTATTGGATAAATTTGGCGGGTAAAATACAAACAAAGGTTCCTTACTAACCAAATGATTTATAGGGAATAAATATTTTTTTTGAAATTCACCGCTTCTTAGACTCTACTTTGCCAAAGCAAAATTGCGTACTCTTCACAAAATGTAATGTTATGCCATCTCATTTATCACGTCGAAATTTTCTCAAAACCTCGGCACTCGCCACTGCGGGTGTCGCACTGGCCGCGCACCGGCCCTTCGGCTACACACCACCGCCAACGCATATCGGCGTTCAACTATGGAGTGTCCGGGAAGACATGAAAAAAGACCCTGCCGGCACATTGGCCGCCGTAGCCAAAATGGGCTACCGCGAGGTAGAACCCTTCGGCTACGACAGCGGAACACTGTTTGGACTCTCTTACCAGGATTTTGGCAAATTGCTGAAAGACAACGGCCTGACCATGCCTTCCACCCACAGCTCGGTAACGCTGAAAAATTACAAGGAAGCCGGCGGCGACATCACGGATGAAACCAAAAAATGGGTGGACGCCGCCGCCGGATTAGGATTGAAATACCTGATCAACCCCTATATTCCCGATACCGAACGCGCTGAAATAGCAAAACTGGTCAAGGTGTACCAGGCGATGGGCCGTTACTGCAAAAAAGCCGGACTAAAGTTCGGCTACCACAACCACGATTTTGAATTTGAAAAACGCGGTCCCGACGGCCGCCTGCTCATCGAATGGCTCCTGCACGAAGTGGACCCCGCTCTGATGACCATGGAAATGGATATTTACTGGGTACACCATGCCAAATATAACCCGCTCGACTGGTTCCGGCTCTACCCGGGCCGCTGGGAATTGTGCCACGCCAAAGACCAGGCAGATAGCGATAAAGGTGAATCCATCGAAGTAGGCGATGGCGTGATCGATTTCAAAAAGATTTTCCAGCAAAGCCAACAAGCCGGACTACAATACTATGTGGTGGAACTGGAAAATTACCGGACCACACCCGTTCAAGGCATCGATAAATCCCGGAAAGGGCTGCTGACGATGTTTTAGTTATTGGTTGAGTGGTTATTGGTTCATTAGTTATTGGCTAGTCAAATGGAACCGGTCAACCAATAACCACTCAACCAATAACCAACTCAATTCTCCGCCTTCGCGCGCGCTTTCACAGTGGAAGGTGAAACGCCGAGGTCTTTATCCACGGAAATATGCGCAAAATGACAGGTCAGTCCGATTTTGATGATTGCAAGATGGTGAACAGCATGGTCGTATACGAACAATAGTTCGCGGCCGACCGTGCTGTTATAACATGGGCGGGTATCGCTGCCGAATTCGGCGCGAACCTGAACGGGTTGGACAAGGTCGAATTTTGGCAGGGCATGGGTGAACGCAACGAAAGCCGCGGAGGCAATCTCCGGGTTCGTTTCGTACAACGGGTTGCGGTTCCGGGCGGCATAATCCACCGTACCGGATTGAACGCCGTCTTCCAAACACTGAAAAAATTCAAGAATATGCCGGAAATGTTGGCCCAGGCTGCTGCCATTAAATTCCGGGAGGGGCTGGTGGTACATCGGTGGCTCTAAGCGGGCAATGACTTGGTTGATCTGTTGTACGGCGGTCAACAAGGCGGAATCTGCTTGCATATTTGTTTTGTCCGTTAAAATAGGGAGATGCTGTTTTCGACGGGTAAAAATAGATACGATTTTAACGCCGTGTTCGGATTTCCCGATTTTTTACAAATCCATTGTCCTGCGAAAGACACTGACTGCCACCTTCCGCCTTACTTTTACATTTTGACTTTTACAATTTGACTTTAATTTAATGCCACCTGCCTTCGAACGACAGATGCAGGCCCTGCTGGGCCCCGAATACCCCGCTTTTCTCGCCGCAATGCAGGAGCCGCCACCGGTCAGTATCCGCCGGAATACCGCAAAAATACCCGCGCCGGAAACCTGGTCGCTCACCGACGCCGGTCAACCGGTACCATGGCATCCGGAGGGATTTTATCTGGAAAAACGGCCGGTGTTTACGCTCGACCCCCTCTTCCACGCCGGCGCCTATTACGTGCAGGAAGCCTCTTCCATGTTTTTGTACGAAGCGCTGCGCCAAACAGCCGATTTTTCCAAACCCCTGAAAGTCCTGGATTTGTGCGCCGCCCCGGGCGGCAAAAGCACCTTGCTGGCGTCTATGTTGAACCGGCAAAGTTTGTTGGTAGCCAACGAAGTGATTCGCCAGCGCGTAGGAGTGCTGCGGGAAAACCTGGAAAAATGGGGCTTCCCGAATATCGCCGTCGCCAGCGCCGAAGCCGGCGATTTCGCCGCGCTGGAAGGCTGGTTCGATATTATCGTGGCCGACGCGCCGTGCAGCGGGGAAGGACTCTTCCGAAAAGACCCCGACGCCAGAAAAGAATGGTCGCCCGCTCATGTAGAACTGTGCGCAGGCCGCCAAAAACGAATCCTGGCCGATATCCTGCCCGCCCTGGCGCCCGGCGGCGTACTGGCTTACTCCACCTGCACCTACAACCACCTGGAAGACGACGACAATGCCCGCTGGCTGGTGTCCGACTTCAACCTGGAACCGCTGACACTCAACCTTCCAGCTGAATGGAATATCGCCGAAACGCCGGGCGGCGGTTATCAGTTTTTTCCGCACCGGCTGCGTGGCGAAGGTTTTTATATCGCCTTGTTTCGAAAAAAAGACGGGCCGGCGACCAAACAAACCGTTTCTGCCAGGTTTAAAAACATTCAACCCCTCTCCAAAAAACAGGCGCCGGCCCTGGCAAACTGGCTTCAACCGGATTTCGATGCCGGCTTTTTTGAAACCCCTTCCGGCGACGTCATGGCCCTGCCCCGGCAGTTTGAATACGAATATCAGGTGTTGGATCGCGCGTTGAAAAGCAAATGGTTCGGCCTCAATACGGGCACGTTCAAAGGGCAGGATTTTATCCCCGCGCACGACCTGGCCCTGAGCACCCAGGTGTCCCCTACCCTGCCCGGCATCGATTTCACCCGTGAACAAGCCCTGCGTTTTTTGAAAAAAGACGTTTTTGAACTGCCGGCCGATGCCCCGCAAAAAGGCTGGGTGCTCGCCCGTTTCGGCGGCCTGAACCTGGGTTGGCTCAAAGTGCTGCCGAACCGCTGGAATAATTACCTGCCCGCAGAAAAGCGGATTCGAATGGAACTGACCTAATTTAAAGTCGCACCAACTTTCCGGAATGTACCACATCTCCCGCCATCACCCGCCATACATACACCCCACCCTGCGTCATGGCCTCCGCCGGTACTTTCATCTCCTGCAAACCGGCTTCCATCCGGAAAACCTGCCGAAATACTTCCCGGCCTGATAAGTCGGACAACATTAGTTCCACCGCGCCAGGTTGCACGGTCCGTATCGGGATGGATACCGCCCCGGATGTGGGATTCGGCCGGGGTGCAAAGACCTGCGTTTCGCCCGAAAACGCCGGCGCGAAGAACAATTGCAGCGACTGTATGCGCTCCTCCGCCGTGTAGGCTTCCGGCGGAATTCGTTGCGATACCAGACGCACCGCATCGGACAATACCGTGGCTTTGCGGGCGCGCACTTTCAAGGTGAGCAGCGTTGCGCCTGCCGGCAAATACTGCGCTGTGCTGCTAAACCAGCTGACTGTTAGCAGCCCGGGCCGGGTTTGCGCAAACGTGTTTTCATCCAAATCAGGTAAAACGCCCGGCAAAACCATTTCTATTTCAAGTGCATCGGGGTCGGTTTCCAGGGCAAACTGAAAACCGAGCCAATCGGCCCCGGAAGCGACCCGCAGCGGCAGTTCGATCGTTTGGCCGGCGGCCAACGTAATATCCGGCAGATCAAGCGCGGCTAAACCTCGGTCTTCCGGCGGCGCCTGCGCGGAGCTGGCGATGGCACTGCAATTCACGTCGCCGACTTTTACGGCTTTAAAAGACGGGAACTCCGACAACGTATCGCTGTTCGGAACAGGCGTAGTAAAAGGATTGGGCGATGAAAAAACGTGATCCGCCGGATAGAAACGCCAGGAAGTGTTATTGGGTAGTTCGGTGTAAATCCCAAGGATCAGTTTACGCAGTTCAACAATGTCGAACGTGGTGACGGACTTGCTGTTATTGGCGTCGGCGGCTAACATTTTATACGGCGCGTCGAGCGGTTGCAAGCCTAAAATATGTTTGTTGATCAACACCAGATCGAAAGTGGAGACGCCGTTCAGGGGGTCGTTGTCTTTGACCGGCATGGCCAGATAATTGGATCCAAAAGGACCAATTGTTATGGATATACACCCATTAGCATCAGGTGGTACCGGCGGAGTAAAAATGCCGATTGGCGGCAAGGCAGGCGAGCCGCCGGTAATGTCAACAACGTATTCTTCCAAAGGCACATCGCCGCAAGCCGTTTTGACGCAGATACCGGGACCGGTGTTAGGAGAACCACAAATGCCCATTTGATCCTGAACGATCACATATGTTTCACAAAATCCAGCGTTTCCGGCTTTGTCAATGGACCACAATTCCACGTATTGAGTGCCCAGGTCATTGGGACAAAAGAAAGTCACAAAGACCTGCGGCGTACCGTCCGGGTTCAGCGGAAATCCGTTACCGGTGCCCGACCTGCGTATACCGATTTGAAGCTGATCGGTCTGGGTTACATTATCCTCGGTATATTGCAAAAAATCAGTATTCCAAAGCGCAACTATTTGGGTTGGGATAATATTAACGCTCAAACCACTGATACACGCCACCGTCGGCTTTTTGCAATCTTTCACGTTGAACTGGTAGGCGCAGATTTTCTCCTCGCCGTTTTGCGTGACCGTCCACTCTATTTTGTGGGTGCCATAGGGCAGTTGGGGAATAGCATAGACCGAGGGATTTTCCTGCGTGGCCCAGCGGACGCAGGCGGTGAGACTATCCCCGCTGACACTGGCTTGCAGGGCAAAGCCGTATTTTTGGTTTTGCGGTACCGGCCGTTCATCAAAGGCGCGCGCCGTGCCGCCGGTGTTATTGGGGTTTCCGGCGTTGCCGAAATACACGACGTTGTAGCCCGGCAAGTCGTCGCTGCGCACTACGGTTTCCCGGGTACCGTCCTGGTCCAGGTCGAGGTATAGTTTGTACAAAATTTCCATGTTGCCAAGGCCGCAGGTATCCACCACCGTCAGGCATAGATCGGCGGGGCCTTCGGGCACATTCGCGCTTTTAATGACGGGGTCGTACCAGTAACTTTCATTCCAAAAAAGGGGGTCGTTGTCGCTGACATCACAAATATCCTGCGGGCTAAACGGACAGGCCGGAAAAACGAGGCATTGGGCACTTGCCGAAATGAAAGCGGTAAGGAAAATGGTAAAGGCGAGTAGGATTTTTTTCATAGGTTGAGATTCAATAGTTCGGGCAGTTTTAGGTTACCGAACGGTTAAAACTGGTGGGATTTCACAAGTAATTCCGTACCCTACTAAACATATTCAATTTTAACACATAGGCACATAGAACACATAGGTTTTAAACCTTTGAAAATCAAAAACTATGTGCCCTATGTGACTATGTGTTAAAAAATGTCCAGCAGTGTGGTAATTCCAGTGCGCAAGTTAAACTCAAACCACCTCTATTCCAAGCGCTTATAACCGCACCAGACGGCCTGTTTTTGTCGTCTGGCCGACTTGCACGCGCCACGCATACACCCCGGCGGGTATACCGGTTTCGGCCGGCAGTTCCAGTGCGTCATTGCCGGCGGCGCCGGTTTGTTCGGTTTGGTACACTGCGTTGCCCCGGACATCGTACAGGTCCAGCCTGGCCGTTCCCGGTTCGGAGCGGTGGAAAGGGAAACGGGCCGCCCCGTTTGTGGGATTTGGTTGGGGCGGAAACACGGTATTTTCCGCCGTCGTAAAGGGCGTTTCCGTAAAGCCGATCTGCAGCGGGATGCTGGCGCCGTCGGCCGTATAGGCTTCGGGGCGCAGTGCAGACGGGCGCCATTGCAGGGTTTCTTGCAGGTGTACCGGTTTCAGGGCGCGGAAACGCAGGGTAAGCAGCGGCTCGCCGGGCAGCAGCCAGCGCGATTCGGTGTCGAACCAGCTAAAGGTAAGCAAGCCGGGTTGCGGCTCTGCCAGAGCGTCTTCGTCCACGCCGGGCAAGGCGCCCGGCTGCAAGGTTTCAAAGGCCAGCAATTCGGGGTCCCATTGCAAGGCCCACTGGCAGGCGATCCAGGCTGCGGGCTGCGACAATCGTATGGGCAAATCGACGATTTCGCCGGCAGCAAGCCGCTGATCGGGGAAGAGCAGGGTAGCCGGCTCGCGGTCTTCCGGGGGCGCGGCGAGGGAGTCGGGCACGGCGTTGCCGTTGACGTCACCGGTTTTGATGCCCAGAAAATTCATTTCGCCGGGCATA
Source organism: Bacteroidota bacterium (assembly GCA_963169325.1). Lineage (GTDB taxonomy): Bacteria > Bacteroidota > Bacteroidia > Chitinophagales > Saprospiraceae > M3007. The sequence goes on along the minus strand of CAUJEY010000264.1, from coordinate 41,882 downwards.
TATTCCGGATCAAAAACCAGGGAGGCCGGGCAGGCGGAATTAAACGGATTGAGGCTGTCGAGGGAACAATCGGCGATCACAAACTTCCAGGAGGGACAATTCGGCAGGGAATCGTACACGCCGAGGATGAGTTTGCGCAGCTCGATAATATCCAACGTAGTCAGCGTGCCGCTTTTATTGGCGTCGGCGGCGAGGTATTTCCAGGTTTTGTTGAACAACTGTAAACCGATGATGTGGCGGTTGATCAGTACGAGGTCGAAAGTGCTGACGCCATTGAGCGGGTGATCGTTTTTGTGGGGCTTTACGGCCACTTCGATAATCGGATACTGACTGAAATCGGGCAGTTCGACGCAACCGTTGGGCAGCGGCGTCACAGCGAGTTGGTAGGGCGGTAAGCCGGGTTCCGACAAGGTTTCCAGGGTATAGCGCACCTGCTGAATGGTATCATAATTGACAAAAACCGTGGTCGCGCATACAACAGGATCGACGACTTCCACACAGTTACCTTCAAAATCGTACAAGGTAAAACCGGCTTCACAGGACGTGGTGTTGCCTGCGAGGTCGCGCACCCAAATCTCCAGATTCTGGAAACCCTGATCGGCGCAGGTGAAGGACAACTGCGTAACCGGTTGACCGAACGCATCCAGGGGAAAACCGGCGCCGGAACCGGCACGGCGCATGGAAAATTGCAGCAACGCATTCGGCGTGATATTGTCCGCGGCAAATTGCACAAATTCACCCACCGACAGGGTAAGGGTATCGCTGGCCGGAATAATAGCGCTCCAGCCACTGAGACATTCGATTAAGGGTGGGAGGCAGTCTTTTACCCGGAACAGGTATTCGCAAAACTGTTGCGCCACGCCGTTTTTCTCCACCGTCCACATAATACGGTGGCGGCCTTCCGGCAAACGGGGCAAAACATAAGAAACCGGATTGCCGTCCGTATTCCAGCGTAAACGGGCGTGAACCGTACCGCTGATGTTTTCCGTTTGCAACGCAAATCGGAATTTCATGGAATCGGGCATTAATCGGTTGTCGAAAATGATCGTATCGGTTCCGGTGTAGCCGGGCGTAAACGCATTGCCGAAAAGCATCCGGCCGCCGGGAAACGTATTGTCGCTGGTCACCACCGATTCGGGCAGGTTGTCGCCGTCGAGGTCCAGAAAAAGCGCATATTTTATATTGAGCACGCCGGGGCAGGTATCTTTTACGGTCAGGCTGAGGTCGGTTGCGCCTTCCGGCAGATCGGCGTTTTGCAGGCCGGGATGCCAGGTAAACGACGGCGCATTCCAGAATACCTGGTCGTTGCCCGACTCATCACATACTGCGATAATAGAAGTCGGACAACTTTGAACCTGCGGGCAATTTTGTGTAAAGGCTTTTATCGGCCAGGCCAAAATAAAAGCGACGAGACATACGGGTGTAATCGGCTTGCACATCATTTTCCGTAAAGGCTTGCTGTGCTTTAAACACATTGGGAAAAAATAATCGGAACAGCCGGGGGGAGATTAGAGCAAGAAATTAAAATTCGGACATAAAGTTATGGTAAACGGCAGCAGAATTTCTTATTTGAGGTTTATTTTTTGAGAAAGCGGTGTGAGAGCCAATAAAAAAGGAGCCCCTGAACAAACAGGTAGCTCCAGTTTTTACTTTTATATTTTGTCAGAAAACCCGCTCCCTTACCCCAACATCACTCTTTTCATCGTCGCTCCGATTTGAGCCGGCGACTGCACGACGGTGATGCCGTTTTCAGCCAGGATACGCATTTTGGCAATGGCGGTATCTTCATCGCTGCCGACGATAGCGCCGGCGTGACCCATTTTACGGCCTTTCGGCGCGGTTTGGCCGGCGATAAATCCAACAACCGGCTTTTTATTGCCATTGGCGCGAATCCAGCGGGCGGCTTCGGCTTCGAGTCCGCCGCCGATCTCGCCGATCATGATAATACCTTCCGTTTCCGGGTCGTTCATAAACAATTCGATTGCTTCCCGGGTGGTGGTGCCGATGATCGGGTCGCCGCCGATACCGATGGCGGTGGTGATGCCCAGGCCGGCTTTGGCAATCTGGTCGGCGGCCTCGTAGGTAAGTGTACCGGATTTGGACACGAGTCCGATCGGTCCGCGTTTGAACACGAAGCCCGGCATGATACCCACTTTAGCCTCGTCGGGGGTGATGATACCCGGGCAGTTTGGGCCGATGAGGCGGCAGTTTTTGCCGGCCAGATAGGCTTTAGCGCGCACCATGTCTTGTACCGGTATACCTTCCGTAATGGCCACGATGACTTTTATACCCGACTGGGCGGCTTCGATGATGGCATCTGCGGCGAAGGCCGGCGGCACAAAAATGAGAGAGGTGTCGGCGCCTGTTGCTTTTACGGCATGTTCCACGGTATTGAACACCGGGCGATCGAGGTGCATCTGGCCGCCCTTACCGGGCGTCACGCCGCCTACCACATTGGTTTTGTATTCAATCATTTGTCCGGCATGGAAGGTGCCTTCTTTACCGGTAAATCCCTGTACGATGATTCGGGAGTGTTTATCGACTAAAATTGACATGAGGTGTGTTTATTTGTCTTCTTTAATGATGTAGACGTCTTCGTTCGGGCGTTTCATATAATAATGTTCCCGGGCAAATTTTTCTTTGGTTAACTCAAAATCTTCGGCTTCTTCACGGGCCTCCTGTATTTTCCGCTCATACAGGGCTTTGTCCGATTCGAGGCGTTGTTGTGCGCGGTGCAAGCGGTATTGGGTCCAGAAGCTGTGTTTATCTAAAAAAATAAGGAGAAAAAAGAAAACCAGCAAGGTCAGGTAATACCGGTTTTGGAGCGGAGCGGGCAGCCGTTGCCAGATTGCTTGCCAGGGATTGGTAGGAAGTTCCATAAGCGTGCGTGGCTTTTATTGCTGCAAAAGTAACATTTTACCCCACGTGGTTGTCGCATGAGTGCCCTGATATTTGCAAAGGCCGAATTTATAGTGGGAGCATAAGGCTCACGCTACCGTTTTTATTTTCTCCCCCGCCGTATCGATCATCCGGCAGAGCCGCTCAAAAATTTCCTCTACGGTACCGACACCGTTTATCCGGTGGCTTTTGTGCTGTTCGGCGTAGTAGTCGAACACCGGGGTAGTTTCACTTTTGTACACGTCGATGCGATATTGGATGATTTTTTCATTGGAGTCGTCGCTGCGCCCGGAGGTGGCGCCGCGCAATTTGATCCGCTGAATAATCTCCTCGTCGTCCACTTGCAGCGCCAGCAATGCGTGAATGGTTGTTTTTTCTTCTTCCATCAGCCGGTCCAGTGCCTGGGCCTGGGGGATCGTGCGGGGAAAACCGTCGAAAATAAAACCGGCGGCTTCGGGATGCGCCTCCACTTTGTTGCGCAACATACCGATCGTCACTTCATCGGGCACCAGTTCACCTTTGGCGATATAATCTTTCGCTTTTTGCCCCAGCGGGGTGTCGTGACTCATCTCGTACCGGAAAAGATCGCCCGTACTGATATGAACCAGGTTGTATTTTTCTACTAAATGCGCCGCCTGGGTTCCCTTGCCAGAGCCAGGAGGGCCGAAAAGAATCAAATTTATCATAGGAAGAGGTAAATAATATAAAAGGCCGGCAAAAATAGGAAAAGATTAGAAATCTGTAATCCGGTATCGTTCACCATAAGTTTCAATCCACTTTTTCAGGCGCAGGACGTCCTCCTTGTGAAACAGCTCCGTGCCGGGGTTCATGGTAGCGGCCGTCCCGCATGCCACCCCATAACGGGCCGTTTCGAGGGGACTTTTGCCCGTGCTCAGCGCCCACACCATGCCGGCCACCATACTGTCGCCGGCGCCTACCGTACTTTGTTTTTTCACCGTCGGCGCCGGGATATGCTCAAAACCATCGCGCGTGACGAGCAATGCCCCCTGCGGCCCCATCGAAACCACCACCATTTCGCATTTTCCCTGGTGGATAATGCTCAATGCCGCGTCATCTACCTGATTCATTTCCAGGTGTTTAACGCCGGCTAACACGCTGAGTTCGGCCAAGTTGGGTTTTAACAAAAACAATCCCTCGTCGGCGGCGGCCTGAAGGGCCGGCCCCGACGTGTCGAGTACCAGGCGGGCATTGATTTCTTTGGCAAATACCGCTACTTTTTTGTAGTACGTCACCGGCAATCCCGGCGGAAGACTGCCGCTGACTACCAGCCAAACCGGTTCAAGCCGGCGTACGATTTCCAAACAGGCATCCGCTTCCGGCTCCGTCAGCGGAAGTCCGGGCAGCGTAAACCGGTATTGGAATCCCGTGCCGGTTTCCAGTACGGAAAAATTTTCGCGGGTTTCCCCGTTTATTTCCAGCGCGCTGGTTTCAACCCCCGCGGCGGCCAGGATGTCCTGAAGGCGTTGGCCGGCCATGCCTCCTGCCGGAAACACGGCTGTGCTGCTGCCACCCAATTTGCGGATAGCCTTCGAAACATTGATACCGCCGCCGCCGGCATCCTCTTGTGCCGCGGTGCAACGCAGTTTGTGCTCCGGCGCCAACCGCTCCGTCGAGGTACTTTTATCTAAGGCCGGATTTAGCGTAAGCGTAACAATTTTCACAACTCGTCGTAGTTTTGTTCTTCTGAAACGGCAATGATACAGAAACTCGACGAAAACAACCTCAAAGAAGCTGCACATTGGCTCGCCGGACGCGATAACGGCTTGGCGCACGTGCTCCGGCAGTACGGCTACCCGCCTTTGTGGAGCCGCGAACCGGGTTTTTCCACCCTCGTACACATCATTCTCGAACAACAGGTTTCTTTGGCCTCCGCCAATGCCGCGTTCCGGCGTTTGCAGGAACATCTGGGCGCCGTCCGCCCTGAAGGACTGCTAGCACTGGACGATGAAGCCATGCGCGCGATCGGTTTTAGCAGGCAAAAGATGGGTTATGCCCGTCATCTGGCCCGGGAAGTGATGGCGGGCCGCCTGCGTTTACCCGAACTGAGCGTACTCCCCGACGAATCGGTGCGCGCAACGCTGAAACAATTAAAAGGTATCGGCGACTGGACGGCGGATATTTACCTCTCCGAATGCCTGCTCCGACCGGATATTTTGCCAAAAGGCGACATTGCCATGCAGGAGGCTTTCCGGGTGCTGAACAACCTTCCTGCCCGCCCGGTACATGAATTTTTTGTAGAACAAACCGAACATTGGCGCCCCTGGCGCAGCGTCGGGACACGAATGTTGTGGCATTTTTATCTGTGTGAGCGGGGAGCGGGGCAGGGTATGTAGGTATTTGTAATAAAAAAACCTTCGGGCTACGCCCTCAGATTCTTCGCTGCGCTCAGAATGACACCGTCTTGGGTAACCTAACGCTTATATTTAGGCGCTCTTCTGGTAAATAGTTATAAAAAATGTCTCAAATTTGACCTTGCGATCCCCGGACAACTGCTGCTCAGTATTTACCTAACTAAAATAAGCGCAGCGCCAACCACCACACCTGCCGGAAGGTAGCCCTGCGCGCACCTGACCATGTCGAAAAATATCGGACACCTCTCCGGCCGCAAGGGCCTTGCCGACAACCTTTTTGAAGAATTGGGTCGCTCCGCCGAACGGCAGGGCACCGTCCCGCCAGAGGAGATGGAACGCCTCGCCGGCGAATTCCTGATCGGCGACGCCAACGTATATGGCAGCGTTACTTTCTACGATTTCCTACGCCCGGAAAACCAGGGCAAAAAAGTATACGTCTGCAACGGCAGCGCCTGCCTCACCGCCGGCACCCAGGATGCGCTCACCCAAAAACTGGGGGAACACTTCGAAGCCGGTGAAATCGGCGCCATGTGCTGCCTCGGCCGCTGCCACGAGAACAACGCCTTTCATTACGCCGGCCAAAATTATTCCGGCGACGCCATTGAGGATTTTTCCGCCATAAAAGCCGGCCAAAAAAGCGGGATGGACCGGTACCGGATGGTCGCGCATGGTACGCCGGTGTTGACCGCCGAATTTCCCGGGCTGGAGCCGTATTATAAACTCCTTGCCGATAGCCTGAAAAAATCGCCCGACGAACTGCTGGCCGTCATCAAATCCTCCGGTTTGCGCGGACGCGGCGGCGCGGGTTTCCCGATGGGCCTCAAACTGGAATCCTGTAAAAACACGCCGGGTAAACAAAAATTCCTTGTCTGCAACGCCGACGAGGGCGACCCGGGCGCCTACTCCGACCGCTATATCATGGAGCAACGCCCGCACAGCCTGCTGCTCGGCATGATCCTTAGCGGCTATATCATCGGCGCCGGTGCCGGGGTGTTGTATATCCGGGGGGAATATCCAGAATCCATACAAGTGATGGAAGCAGCGATTGCCGACATCCGGGCGGCGGGCTACATCGGCGAAAACATCCTGGGCTCCGGTTTTTCGTTCGATTTTAAGGTGATCAAAGCACAGGGCGCGTATATCTGCGGCGAAGAAACGGCACTGTTGTCCTCCATCGAAGGGCAGCGCCCGGAAGTGCGCGTGCGGCCGCCCTACCCTACCCAGCAAGGCTTGTTCAACCAGCCTACAGTGGTCAACAATGTGGAAACCCTGGCCAATGTTCCGTTCATCCTGCAGCACGGCGGCGAACATTTTGCTGCTATCGGCCGCGGCCGCTCCACGGGTACCAAACTGCTCTCGCTCGACGGGTATTTCAACCGGCCCGGTTTGTATGAGGTGGATATGGGCACGCCGCTTTCCGTGGTCATCCTCGAATTGGGCGGTGGCTTCCGGCATCCGGTGAAAGCCATGCATATCGGCGGGCCGTTGGGGGGCTTAGTCCCAATACACAAAATCGACGATTTAACCGTTGATTTTGAATCCTTCGCCCAAAACGGTTTCCTGCTCGGCCACGCCGGGGTGGTCTGTATTCCGCGGGATTTTCCGTTGATTCAATACTTGGAGCATCTGTTTGAGTTCACCGCGCATGAGAGCTGTGGCAAATGTTTCCCCTGCCGGATCGGTTCCACCCGGGGCGCGGAAATGCTGGCCAAAGCGCGTACTTCGGATTACCGCATCGAACGGACGTTGTTTAATGATTTGGTGGAAACGCTGGAGTTGGGCTCGCTTTGTGCGTTGGGCGGTGGGCTGCCGCTGCCAGTGAAAAATGCGTTGAAGTATTTTGAGGGTGAATTGGGGGGGTATTTTAGGTAGGGGGCATCAGCCTACAGAAAACGGTGGTATCAACTTCCAATATTGGCTGAAAACAAAGAAAAATACTTATGAAGTTTACGTTTTTTGTAAAGAATAATTATTATATTTGCAACATACAAATGGGTTCCCTTGGCAAAATAAATGAAGATACTACACAAAGAATCTGGTGAGACCTACGAGGCAATTATAAGCGAAATGTTGCCCTCCGATTATACCGATGTGAAGAAGAGCAAAGGATTCGTCTTCAATTGGGAGGCTGAGAGCGAAAATAAAGTTTATAAGATTATTCTGAAAGAGGAAGAGAGCCAGATATTGGGTTTGCTATCGCTCATAGATTATCCCGAAGAATTTAGAATCCACGTAAACCTTGTAGAAGTTTCAAGAACCAATGTTGGGAAAGTAAAAAAATTAGAAAACATTGCCGGCTGTTTAATTGCCTTTGCGTGCACATTAGCGTTCAAGAGAGGCTATGGAGGATTTGTTTCTTTATTACCAAAAACTAAATTAATTGATTTGTACCAGGAAAAATACGGCTTCAGGCAATATGGAAGGTTGCTCGGAGTAGAATTTGAAAGTTCAAAAAATTTAATTGACAAATATATAGGCAATGAGTAAATATGAAAAAATATATGAGGAATTAAATAAACAATTTTCGGCCCAAGAAATTGCAGGTCGATATGTATTTCCTGGTGATTTGAATGAACAGGAAAAACAAGAAATAGAAAAAGAATTCAGGGAGTTAAGATTAAAGTCGTTAAAAGAAAGAACTGAAGAACAAAGATTGTTTTCAGAATTGATGAGAATGAAATTGCTCATACGAGACTATCTGGAAAGGAGCGGATTTGAAACAGATTTCTCCTTCGCAAGCCAGTTGGCACAGTACATCAGAATACTTGGCCGAAGCCAGAAGGATATTGCAGACGAAATAGATTTACATCCGACAAAACTAAGCAGACTTTTGAATGACCGTGAAAATCCTAATATTGAATTGATTTACAGACTGGAAAAACACGGAGGAAACATCATTCCGGCTATTTATTGGTGGAAATTGTATTCAAAGAGGCTGGAAGAACAAATAAAAACTGATGAAGAAAGAAAAAAAGTTGAAAGTGAACGGGTGAAGAATAATCTGAAGTTTAGGGCGTGACGGTGTTTGAGGACGTTTGGTGTGTGGTTGTGTAGGTAGCAAATTTATAGGCACCCGCTTTCCGAAGTCTTCAGACTTCGGAAAGATATCCTCCGGACTTTGTCCGGAATATAAACTCTACAACGCGGACAAAGTCCGCAGGATATAACTTCCAAGTCTTCAGACTGGAAGAGCAAGGATAGAGGGGATATGACAAGACAGTACCTGAGTTGTAATAATATAATAGTTCGTGCCAATTATTGGAAATGAATAGGGAAATTGACGAGTTAATTGAAATAATTGAAAATTTTATTCCTTTCAATGAGGAAGACCTAAAAAATGATAATGTGAAGTTTATGTACGACTTGACTGATGAATTGTCATCTAATTCAAATGCTTCCATAGCAATTAACCCTTTATTTAAAATGGCAGAAAAATTCCCGAGCGTGGATTGGGGTTCTCCGGGGCCAATTGTTCATTTCATTGAAAAATTTAGAGGGGGATATGAAGAATCACTATTTGAATCTCTAGATAGGAAGCCGACATTACTTACAATATGGATGTTAAATCGTATTATAAATGGAGTGAATCGTGAAGAGACTAAAATTGAACTAATTAATAAAATGAAGAAGGTTTTAGATCATCCATTGGTAGGAAATATTGAAAAGGAAGAAGTAAAAAGGTTTTTGGAGTATCAATTTGAAAACTAACCCGCTTTCCGAAGTCCTCAAACTTCAAAAAAGTATCCCCGGCTTTCTGAAGTCTTCAGACTTCGGAAAGATATTCTCCGGACTTTATCCGGAACATAAACTCAAAAACGCGGGCAAAGTCCGCAGGATATATCTTCCAAGTCTGAAGACTTGGAAGAGCAAAGAAACATAGGCACCTAAGGTGTGATAAAACAATAGATAATGGCAACAAAAAAACATGAAAAATATTCTATTAATATATATAATTTTTCTTTTTAAGTTCGCTTTGAATGGTCAAGAACTATCAAGTGAGACGCTTCAAACGAGTTTAGTTGGCTATTGGAATGGCAATAAATTTACTAACGATAAAGAAATTTTAGTGATTAATGGAGATAAAACCTATCAGCATTTTAAAAACAACGTGAAGGTAGATTATGGTAATATAGAGATTGAATATCAAACAATGTTCAGGCTAAAATTCAATTCGCATTTTGGGGTGTTTTCAGAAATTGGTGGTGGCAATAATTATATTTGGAAGTTGCCTAATGATATATTGCAGTTTGGAGATTCCCCGGTAGATGGAGGCGATTCCTTTTTTAATAAAATGAGTTCAAAAGAAATAGATAAATTCTGGAAAAAAGTTAAATATCTGCGTGAGAAGAACGATTAAAAATGGCAGTTTCACTCTACAATAATAAAATGAACCGTATTTCTTGGAGCATAAAATATTCAACCATGGTCGCTATCGGAGTGGCAGTGCTTCTTATTGAAGCCTGCAAGAAAGATACGAATCCATGTGAGATTCCAAGGGAGGGGGAGACCTATCTCCTAAGTGATTCTGCCAAAAATTACATAAATCATTATTCTGATGCCAACAGAATAATATTCAAAAATATGTTAGGTGCAGATGTAGCCTTTGAAGTAGCAACAAAGGACACAATTGCTTCATATCAGGTTCCATTGCCCTGTGAAGTTGATACTTTTCAAAACCAGACGGTAATAGGGACTTCACAGTTTTTGTGGGTTTCATTGTCCAATAGTGCGGTATTGGCTGCACCAATTTTCATCAACCTCGTTGAATATCCAATACTTCAAAATCGGGATGCGTATGAAACTTTAGTTGTATCTCTTGGCGAACTATTTTCAAATTCATTTGGCAGTGGAGATGAGCTCTTTTACTATATCAGCGGTAACAATCCCCAGGTTAATTATTTGGATAGCCTTACAGTTGGAGGGAAAACATTTTACGCCGTTTATGAAATGGATAATAGTGGAATCGCTCCAAAATTGGAAATTAAATACACCAAGAATCAGGGAATAATTTACATCAAAGATACCCAGAATTCAGTAGAGTATTTTTATGACAGGAAAGAATAGGTCTTTCAAATCTTCAGACTTGTAAGAGCAAGAGATAAAAATAATATGAATAAAAAACAATGGTACGAATCGCTGTTTGAAAATTATGCTCAAAAATACGATAAGGAGAGCTTTACGCAGGGAACTGTTGGCGAATGTGATTTTATTGAAAATGAGATCAAATTTGATAAAACATTAAAAATATTGGATGTTGGATGCGGAACAGGACGACATTCCATTGAATTGTCAAAAAGAGGATACGCCGTCACCGGAATTGATTTATCCGATACGCAACTGGCAAGAGCAAGAGAAAAGGCGGAAAAGGACAATCTCAAGATAAATTTTGTAAAGCAGGATGCAAGACATTTACCATATCAAAAAGAATTTGATCTTGCCATAATGCTTTGTGAGGGTGGATTTCCATTGATGGAGACGGATGAAATGAATTTTGAGATTCTGACTTGTGTTTCAAAATCGCTTAAGGAGAAAGGAAAATTTATATTCACAACACTAAATGGACTTTTCCCTTTATATCATTCTGTTGAAGAATTTTGTGCAACCACATCAGAAGAAGGAAATGCGACATATCGAAGTAATACCTTTAATTTAATGACGTTTCGAGATCATAATATAACTGAATTTGAAGATGATTTAGGAAACAAAAAGACCCTTGAATGCAACGAAAGATATTATGTGCCCAGCGAAATTACCTGGTTATTAAAATCCCTCGGCTTTAATAAGATTGATATATTCGGAGCAAAACTTGGAAAGTTTTCGAGAAATGATAAATTAACGACAGAAGATTTTGAAATGTTAGTTATAGCAGAAAGGTGATAAAAAAATCGCTCCATCACACAATCACTCAATCACTCAATCACTCAATGATATCATGGGTACCGGAAAATTTGCCTACATCGACAACAAACCCCACGACATCCGCGACGGCGAAACCATTCTGTCCTTTCTCCGCCGGCACCAGGGCCAAAGCGCCGTCCCGACGCTCTGCGACGCGCCTAATTTAGAGCCTTATGGCGCCTGCCGGGTATGCAGCGTGGACGTAGCCATGTCGCCCGACGGGCCGGTCAAGACCATGGCCTCCTGCCATACGCCGATGATGGAGAATTATTATATTTTTCCGGACTCGGCGCGGGTACAGAAACTGCGCAAAAACATCATCGAACTGGTGCTCACCGACCACCCGCTCGACTGCCTCACCTGCGAAGTGAACGGCAATTGCGAACTCCAGGATGTGGCCGCGCAGGTCGGCATCCGCAAGGTGCGCTACCCGGCGGGCAAAAACCACCTCGACCGGCAAAAGGACCTGAGCCACCCGTACATGACCTCCGACCTGAGTAAATGTATCAACTGCGGCCGCTGCGTGCGCGCCTGCGACGAGGTACAAGGCCAGTTCGTGCTCAGTATGGCCGGGCGCGGGTTCGATAGCCATATCGTGAAAGGGCTGGATACCACATTCTTCGAGTCCGACTGCGTGAGCTGCGGCGCCTGTGCGCAGGCCTGCCCGACCTCGGCTATTTCCGATATTTTCGAATCCAAATCCATCGCTGTGGAGGAAAAGGTGCGCACCGTGTGTACCTACTGCGGCGTAGGTTGTAACCTGGAGGTATCCACCAATGCCGGCGCAGTGAAATCCATTCAGGCGCCCTACGACGCCGAAGTGAACCAGGGCCATACCTGCCTGAAAGGGCGTTTCGCGTTCTCCTTTTACGACCACCCCGACCGGATCCGCACCCCGCTTATCCGCCGCAATGGGAAACTGGAACCCGCCACCTGGGACGAAGCCTACGACTTTATCGCCGAAAAACTGACCAAAATCAAAAATGAACACGGCCCGGACTATATCGCCGGCATCTCCTCTGCGCGCTGTACCAACGAGGAGAACTACCTGATGCAGAAATTCATCCGTGCGGTCATCGGCACCAACAATATAGACAGCTGCGCCCGGGTGTGCCACTCCCCTACTGCCCTGGGCATGCAACGTACCTTCGGCACCGGCGCCGCCACCAACTCTATCGAAGACCTGAAATACACCAAATGCCTGCTGGTCATCGGCGCCAACCCGACCGACGCGCACCCCGTCACCGGCGCTAAAATCAAACAAGTAGCCATGAAGGGCATCCCGTCGATCGTGATCGACCCGCGGCGCACCGAGATGGCTAAATATGCGACTTACCACCTCCAACTGCGACCGGGCACGAACGTGCCAGTGCTGCAAATGATGCTGTACTACATCCTGAAAGAAGGATTGGAGGACAAAAACTTTATCGCCGGCCGCACCGAAGGATACGATGGTTTCCGCCAGCAAATCCTGGCGCTGAACATTGAAGAACTGGAGCGCATCTGCGGTGTGGATCGCAACCTCGTGCGCGAAGCCGCCATCACCTATGCCAAAGCCGAAGCCGCCATGGAATTCCACGGCCTGGGCGTCACGGAACATTCGCAAGGCACGCTGACGGTGATGCTGATCGCCGACCTAGCCATGATCACCGGCAACATCGGCAAACGCGGTGCCGGCGTGAATCCCCTGCGCGGCCAGAACAACGTGCAGGGCGCCGCCGACATGGGCTGCCAGCCTCATCAGGGCGCAGGCTACCTGGACGTGACCATTCCGGAAATTCACCAGAAATATGAGTTGTTCTACGGCGCTAAATTGCCGCTGCATATCGGCTATAAAATCCCGCAGATGTATGAGGCCTCGTTGAACGACCAACTTAAAGCGATGTGGGTGATGGGCGAAGACCTGGTGCAAACCGACCCGAACACGAACAAAGTGGTAGCCGCACTCGAAAAATTAGACCTGCTGGTGGTACAGGAATTGTTTTTGACCGAAACCTGCAAATACGCCACCGTGGTGTTGCCCGGAGCCTCTTTCCTCGAAAAAAGCGGCACCTTCACCAACGGCGAACGCCGCATCCAGCGCGTCAATAAAGTGGTGGAACCCCTCGAAGGCACCAAATCCGACGGACAAATCGTGGTAGATATCATGAACCGGATGGGATTTGCCCAAGCGGATTACGACCCGGATACCCTCTTGCAGGAAATTGCGCAAATCGTGCCCTTCTTCGCCGGCGTAAAATGGAACGAACTCGGCGACAACGGCAAACAATGGCCCGTCAAACCTGACGGTACCGACACTGACATGCTGCACACCGAGACTTTCAAACGCGGCCTGGGCAAGTTCATTTACGACGACTACCGGGAAACGCAGGAACGGGTAGAGCATAAAAAGGACTATCCCTACATCCTCACCACCAACCGCGAACTGGAACACTACAACTGCGGCGCCATGACCCGCCGTACCCGCAACGTGCAAATTCTGACGGAGGACGTGCTGCTCATTCACCCCGAGGATGCCGCCAAACATTTTATCGCCGACGGCGATATGGTGTGCCTCGAATCGCCGCGCGGCAAAGTGGACGTGAAAGCCCGGCTGACCGATGAAGTACGGCCGGGCATCCTGAGCACGACGTTCCACTTTCCGGAGATCATGCTGAATATCGTGACTTCGTCGGAGCACGACGTGGATGCAATGTGTCCGGAGTATAAGGTGGTGGCGGTAAGGATTAGGAAGAGTAAGGGGGTGTATAAGGAGATAGTGTAAAAGGGTGTGGACGAAATAATTGAAAACGGATTCTGTGTAACGTCTGCGCTATACATCTGTGTAACATCTGCGTGAAATTTTTCGCGCGAGGCACCCGACTTAGAGTACTTCGCACAGATGTTACACAGATGTATAGCGCAGACGTTACACAGAACTTATCAAAAATATGTCCGGGTTCTTAAATCTAATAAATGAATCCTTATTGAAAGTAAACCTCACCTAAGCCACTGGAATAACCGGGTGAGGTGAGTCAATTTCATCATAAATATTTCAGCGTTGATTATTGAACGAATGATCTAACTTTCCCGCTGATTGAAAATTTTTCCAATAATAAATTGATCATTCCGGTTACATGTCCAAACACACCCAATTCCTCCTCAACGAAATTATCAACCTCTCGGTAGGTTACCTCGCCGGCCTCACGGCTTCCAACCTCGTGTCCCGGTATTTTGTCAAAAAAGGGCTTGTCAACCTCTGGGGCCTGACGGCTAAACGGGAGGCCGTGGGGAAAGATACCTACGAGTGGCTGATGTTTATCGCCTCTTATCTCATCGGGTTGATCGTCATGCTCGCGGTGAGTTACCTGATGAAAAAAATCCGCAACCCGGAAAAGCAGGAAGGCGTGGCATGAGCAAACCAAACTCCCTTTTTCAATTAGCCGTCATCGTCAGTGCCCTGGGTTTTTTCGTGGATGTGTACGATTTGCTGTTGTTTGCCATCGTCCGCAAACCAAGTTTGACGGATTTGGGCCTCAGCGCCGAACAAGTGCTCAGCCAGGGCGAATGGCTCATCAGCATTCAAATGGTGGGCATGCTGATCGGCGGGGTGCTTTTTGGTATTCTGGGCGATAAAAAAGGCCGGCTCAGCGTGCTGTTCGGCTCCATTTTCCTGTATTCCATCGCCAATATCCTCAACGGCATGGTGACCACCGTGCCGCAATACGCCGTACTCCGCTTCATCGCCGGCATCGGTCTGGCCGGCGAGTTGGGTGCCGGCCTGACCCTGGTGAGCGAAATGTTGCCTAAAGAAAAAAGAAGCATCGCAGCGGGTCTGATTGCCGGCTTTGGGGTGCTGGGCGCGGTATTCGCCTTTGTCACCAATCAATTTTGGGACTGGCGTACCTGCTACTACATCGGCGGCGGCATGGGTTTGTTGCTGCTGGTCATGCGGGTGAGCGTACAGGAGAGCGGCCTGTTCAAACAGGTGAAACACGCCGCCGTGCAGCGCGGCAATTTCTGGATGTTTTTCAACAACGGCGAACGTTTCCTGCGCTACCTCAAGTGTATCCTGATCGGCTTGCCGGTGTGGTACATCATCGGCGTGCTGGTGACGTTTTCCGACCAGTTCGGAAAGGCCTTTGGCATCCCCGGCATCAATCCGGCCAAGGCGATCATGATGTTGTATTTAGGCGTCGGCCTGGGCGATTTCTGCGTGGGCTGGCTGAGCCAGCGCCTGCAAAGCCGGAAGAAAACCCTGTACCTGTTCTACGGCATTACAATATTTTTTACCGGGCTTTTCTTTTTGCAAAACGGCGGAAGCGCCACCACGTTTTATCTGATCTGTTTCGGTATGGGTTTTGGCGCCGGCTTCAATGTGATATACCTCACCCTCGGCGTGGAGCAATTCGGCACCAACCTGCGGGCCTCGGCGGCCATCAGTATACCGAACATGGTGCGGGGCTCGTTGCCGCTGATTATCCTGTTGTTCCAGTTTGCCCGCGGGGTGTTTCAGGATTACGTGACCGGCGCCTGGGTGACGGGGGGGATCGTGTTTGGCGCAGCCCTGATCGCCGCCTGGTTTGTAAAGGAGTCGTATGGAACGGAGCTGGATTTTGTGGAGTATTGACCACGCTATATTTTCTTATTCAACACATAGGCACATAGAACACATAGTTTTTAAAACTTTTAAAATCAAAAAACTATGTGTTCTATGTGCCTATGTGTTGAAATAGAAAATATAGTGTTAATATGAACCCGCTACCGCCTAAACCGCGCTTCAAAGGCCTCTCTGTTTTTCATCATTCGCGCTTTACGCGCCTCCTCCGATTCTGCTGTGAGGGCAGGCAATTGTTCCAACAATGGCAAATAGCGGGTTTCATCCTGCCAGTCGCGGCTCAGCCTGGCTTGCAAAAGCGTGACCTGCTCCGCCCATTGCGGCAGCCAGGCCGGGGGGAATAAGGCGAGTAAGGCGGCGATGTCGATCTGCGCCAGTTGCGCCTGCATTGCGAGCAAACGTTCCGGATCGACGTCCGGAAAGTACAGTGGGCTCTGCCGGATCTGTTGCAACACCCCCGGGTGCTCGTGAAAACTTTTGCCTTGCAGGCAACCGGTCACCAGCATAGAAGTTTCATAGTCAAAAGAGTACAAATGCCCGTCTTTGGTCCGGATCAGGTTGATGTTGTACAGGGTTCGGTCAATGTTCAACAGCAGCAGGTCGAAGATCAGCAGGTCGAGCCAGGGCGGCTCGCCGGGCATTATTTCGGCCGGTTTTACATCCACGGCGTTTTCGAAGAAGGGATAGGCGATGTTATAGCCGAAACTTTTGGCGATCGTATCCTGCATTTCGTCATCTACGTTTCTCCAATCGATACCCGGTTCGAGCAGCATCCAAACCGGGTCAACAACAGGCAAACCGAGGGCAAGCCCGAGTTTGCAGCAGATAAAATCCGAGACACTGGCGTAAGGATTGCTCAGGCTTTCCCGCATTTTGACCATGTAGCGATCGCCCAACGTGTCTTCCACCACCATGGGGCGGGAAGAGCCGGTTTTGATGACTTGCAGGACGCGACGGCCTGTTTTGATTGACAAGGTTGCCTTAAACACGCCCTAAAGGACTGGTTTTTTCCTAACTTGCCGATGCTTAAATCAACTGCCATGAAAATGTTATCCGTCATCTTACTATTACTTCCCTTCACTATGCCGCTCGCCGCCCAAAACATCCCCGCAGACTCCTCCCCACTACCCTATTACGAGATCCCCGCGTACCCCGATTCCTTTTCCGCCGAAAACGTGGTGGCCAGGATGATCGACGGGGTGGGTTTCCGTTTCTATTGGGCCACGGAAGGCCTCCGCCCGGAAGACCTGGCGTTTCGGCCGAGCGCCGAAGCCCGCACGAGCGAAGAAACCATCGATCATATTCTGGGCCTTTCGTATCTGATTGTAAATGCCGTCAAACAACAGCCCAATGTGCGGAGCGGGGAGGAAACGTCGCCACTGTCTTTTGACCTCAAAAGAAAACAAACGCTCGACAATTTAAAAACCGCCAGCGACATCCTGAAAAACGCAGGCGGGTTGCTGGCGGACTATCCTATTGTTTTTATAAACGGCGAAAAACGCTCCGAATTTCCGTTCTGGAATATGCTGAACGGCCCCATTGCCGATGCGCTGTGGCATGTGGGGCAGGTGGTTTCTTTCCGGCGCTCGTCGGGCAATCCGTTCAACAGCAAGGCGAGCGTGTTTAGCGGAAAAGTGCGGGAGTGAGGCGTTGGCTCACACTACTGGACATTTTTAAACACATAGGCACATAGGGCACATAGTTTTTTGATTTTCAAAGGTTTAAAGACTATGTGAACTATGTGCCTATGTGTTAAATTAAAAATGTTCCAGTTGTGTGCGTAGGATCAACCTACTTCAGCATCATACGCACAATCCCAATAGCATGCCCCCCCGTCCGCCTGGCCGCCTCAATCCCCGGCCCAATGGATATTTGCACCCCTTCTATATCTTCCACTTTTATCCGGCTATCCTTTTCTATGGAAAAATAATACGGTAAAAAGGTGGGATACGGCCGGGGCATGGTAACCAATTTTACCGGCGTTAATTCCGAAAGCGGAATTTCCATTTCCTGCATCGCCGTACCGAGTTCAATGACTTTTCCGTAGGCGCTTCCGTCTTTCGTGACAAGCGCAACCTGAACGGATTTCGGTTCGGCTTCGAGCGACCGGGCTTTGATGACTAAGGTTTGTTTCCCGGACAGCTGCCCGCGCAGGTGGTTTATTTTTTCATTGACGTAATACCGCAGGCTGTAATCGTGGATGACCGGCCCGTTCAGATTTTCCGCATCAGGCTGAAAGAGGTCATTTATCCTGACCTGATATTCCGATTCGTTCCATTGATCGGTGGGAACCAATTTTGAATCCCGGCTCCACCAGGTATAGGAAAGGTCGGTCCAGTCTTCCTGGGCATTGAATAAATAAACGGGTTGATTTTTTCCGATTACCCGCACCGTGTAAGGATTGCGGTCATAAAAATCCCAGTAATAAGGAAGCCCGGGTTTTCCGGCCGGAAATGTCTCCACGTTATCTTTACTTTTTACCAGGATGTAGTAGGTCAGAAAACCCTGCCGCATTTGTTCCCGTGGGATTTGGGCGGTATATGTCAAGCCGTTTTTGCGCTCCATATCGATCAGTTTCCAGTCAAATCCGCTCGTCACCTGCACCTGAACCGTCATATCCGGATCGGGGCCTATGACCTGCGCTTCGATAGACAAGGGCGCATCTGCAATAGCGAAATCCAGTTTTTTATGCACCAAAAAGGTTTTGTCCACGGAGTTTGCGGGCGCATGAAATTCGTGGAGTTTAATATTGCCCCATTGATCCTGTGCGTCCCAACCGGTTTTTACGCCTGCCTTGGCAAGCAGGTAAGCGCCGGGGGCAACCACAAACTTTCCGCCGGAGACTTCAGGCAGGTAGTCATTTCCGTCGTTGAGCGGTTTTATTATAAAATCCTTGCCCAGGTCATCCAGGTTAATTTCCATACGGTTCTTATTCCATTGCACGACAGCTATTTTTTTCTCCAGGCTGTTTCTGCCGTAAGGGTTGCCGGTGATCAGCACATCGGGCATCACTTCCAGGCGCCAGACGCCGCTTTCCAGCTGATCCAAAAAGTAGGCGCCGGTTCCATTATACCCGACAATCGGCGAACTTCCATGACCGGCAATTTGACTAAGCGTTGATAGATTTACCGGACTGACGGCCGTGCTGTTAGTGTAAAAATATTTTTCCCCATTATTAAACATAGCCAGGTTCTGTTCATAATTCAAGGAAAATCCATCAAAAACGATATTTTCCGGATAAGCGCCGTAATCTTTATACATAGGTACCCGGTGGAATACTTCGGCGCATATCATCAGGCTGAGTGCCTTATCGGGCGTGTACGCCAGATTCATGTAGTGCGTATTATATTCCGTATTGGCAAAAGCCAAAAACATGGGGTCATAAGCAAAATGCGTGGCGATCTGAATGCCCGCTTTGCGGAAGGACCGGGCCATCGCGGGATAGATATAGGACTTCCCGATATCCGCGGCGTCAAATTCATACACAATTTTAGCGCCTTTATATTTTTTTATAGTCGCGTCAAAGGGAATGTTATAGTCATCCACATTGGGCAAAAAATTGCCCGTTAATTCCCGCTGATAACCCAATCCGGTCGGATACCATTGAAAAGTGCCGCCCTGAATACCGGCTTTGAAATAATCCTCCGCCAGGTGTACGCTATGGCTGATGTTGTAAAATACAGGCTTTTGATATCCGGTTTTTCGAATGGCCGTTACCATACGTCTGATAAACGCCGTTACTTTTTCCGGTGCTTCCCGGTGGTGGGGTTCATTGCTGATTTCAATGGCAATGAGGCGCGGGTCGTCTTTATACGCGATTCCGGTATAAGGGTTTATGTGATTCATGAACTGAAACAAATAATTCTCCTGCGCCGCAATGGCGCCGGGTTCGGTCAGGCATTTGTCCTTGCCGTATTTGGCGGAAAAGCCGGGCGTCGGTTCGTCCGGCTCCGGCCAGCCGTTGCCCCAAAAGGCTATGGGCGTCATCACATAGTTGATATTGCGCTCGCCTAATTTTTTTAACAGATAGTCGAAAGCGTTGAGGTGCTCATTGAATATAAGATTGCCCAGCGTGTCGCTTATTTCCGTATCCCACACGTGTACCCGGTATAAATCGAACCCTAAACGGGAAAAATGATACACATCTTCGTCTATCGCTTCCAGGGGATTGACGCCCAGTTTCACAGCGGACCGGTATGCATGGGCAAACGGGACCGTATAGTTGCCCCCAAACCCTGTAATTTCCGCCTTGTTGTCTTCCCAGCGCATGACGCCTTTATTGTCTACCAAAACCCCTCTTTTGGTGGATGGGTTTGCTATTTGCGCATGCCCGGATTGGCAGTAGAGTGAAAGGATAAAGGAGAGTATTAGAATGTGCGCGTATTTCATCATTGTTGTTTTAAAAGTGTTCACTCCTGCTTATACACCACTCCATCTTTCATCACAAATTTCACCCGGCCCATACTGGAAATATCCTCCAGCGGATTACCGTCCACGGCGATGATATCTGCGAGTTTTCCCGCTTCTATGGAGCCTAACATATCGGCGACGCCCAGTAGATCAGCCCCGGCCATGGTAGCCGATTGAATAACTGCCATGGCGGGCATACCGGCTTCGGTCATGTACAGGAACTCCATCCAGTTTTTCCCATGTGGGAACACGCCCGCGTCGGTGCCGAAGGCGATTTTGACGCCGGCCTTGTATGCCTTGGCAAAAGAGGCCTGAATAAACGTGCCGACAACAAGGGCTTTTGCCGTGACGATATCGGGATAATAGCCGGCTATTTTTGCTGAGTCGGCGGTGGATTTGCCGGCGGTGATCGTGGGCACCAGGTAGGTCCCATGTTGTTTGAACAGGGCGATAGCTTCGTCGTCGAGGTAAGTACCGTGTTCGATGGAAGTTACGCCGGCCCGGATGGCTCGTTTCATGGCTTCGGTACCATGCGCGTGAGCTGCCACTTTAAAGCCGTAGTCCGTCGCGGTTTCGACAATGGCCTTTATTTCCGCCTCGGTAAACTGCGGATTGTCGGCGCTTTTGGCCACGCTCATCACGCCGCCGGAGGCTGTGATCTTGATCAGGTCGCTGCCGTCTTTGTAGCGTTGGCGCACGGCTTTCACACAATCTTCCGGCCCGTTGACCACGCCATCCGACGGCCCGGGGTCGCCCATCAGGTCTTTGCTGCAGCCGTTGGTGGGGTCGGCATGGCCGCCGGTGGTGGCAATCGATTTGCCGGCGGTGTACACCCGGGGACCTTTGACTAAGTTGTTTTTAATGGCATTGCGCAGCGAAATATTTACGCCGGCGGGGCTTCCGCCGAGGTCTCGCACTGTGGTAAATCCCGACAATAGTGTCGTTTCCGCATAGCGTACCGATTTGTAGGCGATGTCGGCGGGGTTCAGGGTAAATCGTTCTATCTGCCGGTTTCGGCCGGTTTCGCCTTCCAGGTGTACGTGCATATCCATGAGTCCGGGCATGACCGTGCGGTTTTTAAGATCGATTATATTGTCGGCCGGGTCTGCAGCGGCGTAGCCTTTTACGACGCCGGTGATTTTATTTTTTTCAATAATCACCGACATCTCGTTTTGCAACTGCCCGGTTTTTACGTCGATAAAGCGGCCGCAGTGGAGAATTATTTTTTGGGCGGGGGCAAGAAGAGGAAGCAGGGCGAGGAAGAGTAGCGAAATTGTTTTGTTGAACATGCGGTGCGTTTTAGGGCGAAAGTAGCCCAAAACTCTGTTACGAGTCGAAAGTAAACAGGGGCTTCGTCTCCTTTTTTCTTCCTCAAAAGATGGTACGTCCTAACAAATCACCTTTTTTTTTGCATAAAACTGTATGATATGTACCCGGAAGGAGCAATTCAAATTGCCTGACTGACTTTCGTGAAATAAATTTTTCACCACGGAGACGCAGAGAATATCGAACAAGGAATATCGAATGTCGAAATACCGTAGTGTGTTCCGTGATACGGTGCGCTCTACGTAACTTCGACATTCGATATTCCGTGTTCGATATTCGATATTCTCCGTGTCTCGTGGTGAATTAAAATAATCCAGCCCTTCGACGCAATCGCTTACCAGCTCAAACGGTCAATCACCAGCCGCACCTCTCCTTTCACGAGGTCGGTGGCGTCGCCGGTCTGTTTCATCAGTTCGTCCATATTCTTTCCGGGGTGTACTTTTTTGAAATAGGCATCGAACCAGGGCGCCAGCATTTGTTTCATGTCGGTGAAAACATCGACGGTGATCATGTCGTAAGGCATGGAGGAGCCGAAGGGCATGTTCAAGCCCAGCAGTACCCAGCCTTTCATGGTACCGTCTTTCACCCGGGCATCGTGGACAGGCTTCCAGATATCCTGTTCCATTTTGGTGTGATCAGCGCGGGTTTTGCCTTCGGGTTGTTTGAAGTGGTTGAACACGGCGACGGTGGATTTGTCGATGTCGGGCGCTATCGTTTTATCGATCTCTGACCAGATATCGCCTTTTACATACGTCCTGATCTCCGCCGCCCGGAGCACCAGTTTGATTTCATCAAGGGTCAGCAGGGTTTGCCAGTTGTCGGGCAGGAAGGGCTTTTCAAGATGGGCGGCGAGTTGCGTTTCCCCGACAAAAACGTGGCGGGTAACGTAGTCGTATTCCGCACTTGCCCCGGCCGGCATCACCACCTGCGCGAGCGACCAGTCTTCCTGCATGCCGTTCTTCTTTTTGTAGGCAATGATTTTTTTCCAGGCTTTTCCCAGTTTCAAAAAATCGTCGCGCATGCCCGGATTAATTTTGTGGTACCCATAAACGGTGTAACGGGTGGGTTCGGCGGTTTGGGCCGAGGTAGTGCCGGCCTGGCAAAAGAGGATGGCCAGGAGAAAGGACAAAATAGTTGATTTCATCGTAGTAAAGTTTTGATGGTGAAAGATGTGTGTTTTTGTTGCCGGTTTAGGGGTATGCGTTTGTTTACCGTTTGCGTTCCGATGTCAATGAAATCCCGGTCAGCGCCAGACCCAGGAGCAGCATCCCCAGTAATACATACAGGACGAAACAAGCCGGGCCCGGTGTGGGAAGCAGGCCGGAGAAATCGGAGGCAAAAAACTGGCTCCCCGCGAATAAGCAGGTGAGCGCCAAGGTTGCTTGTCGCATGTTGTAAAATTTGGTTGGTGAAAAGTGAATCGGTGCGTTTTACAGCACAAAGATGAGGGCAGAAACAAGGGTTAAAAACCACATGATGATGTGGCGGGAAGCCTGTTCGCTCATAAATCCTGTTTTCCGAAAGACGTTATCAGCACATGCCGCATACTTTTTATCGTTTTCGCCCGTCCGTGCTTTCTACTTCCGCAATACCTGGATGTGGACTGCGCTGGACGGCCCGGCAAAGGTGGGAACTATTGCCGCGTCCGGCAGTTGTTTTTGGGCAGCGGAATCGGCGGGCAGGTGGAGCATCATGGCAGGGAGCAGGAGAAAAGAAAGTCGCATACTATTTTCAGGTTGTTGACCGGGAGCGGTGTTTGAATGTGGCTGTGCCGGGCAAAATAAAAAGTCCGTTGGATGATTTGGAGATTTGAAATTGTCTTTTACTTTTACATCCTCAAGCAACTACCACATGAACCAGATGTTTCCCGTTTTAAGTCAGCATATTAATGGCGTGAATCCTACCGGACTGGCTGGATTCACGCCATTATTTTTTACGCAAGCGTGGCGCGACAGTTGCGTAAAGCCGGCCGGATTGGTTGGTTTTACGCAACTATTGGAAGCGAGGGTGGCGTTGACAAAGCGATTTTTCACGCAACTGGGCCTAATAGGCGGAGTTGACGACAAACCATAGTTCGCTGTCATTATAAACAACAATCCGTATGAAAAGACTATTTTCTTTCTTAATCACAATCTTTATAACAAATTTATTGTTTGCTCAAACCGAAAATTATAAAATTGCGATTGACAATTTTCAGGCGAACTATAACGCTGCCAAATATGATGAAATTTTTAACCGCTTCTCACCAGAAATGAAACAAGCATTGCCTATTGAGGATACAAAACAGTTTCTAATTGGTTTGAAAAGTCAAGGAGGCAATATCGAAAGTATGGAATTTATCAACTATCAGCAGGGAACTTATGCAATTTATAAAACGAAATTTGAAAAAACTGTTTTGGCGGTAAATATTTCACTTGACGATCAAAACCAAATCAACGGACTTTTTATAAAACCTTACGAAAAGCCCCAAGAAAACGAAAATAAGACGGTAAACTCATTGAACAACTATCCAAAAGAAATTGCTGAAATCATTTTTTCAAAATCCAAAGATTTTCCGAACAACACACAACTTTCCATTGCCTTAATACAAAATGGAAAAACGAAATACTACGGAATTATAAAAGTAAATGACACCATAAAACCAGCTGAAAATCAAAAGAATATTTTTGAAATTGGCTCAATTACAAAAGTATTCACATCAACCGTTTTAGCTTCACTAGTTGAAAATGAAAAAATAAAATTGACAGACGAAATCAATTCGTATTACCCATTCACTTTCAAAGACAATATCAAAATAAATTTTGAAAGTTTGGCTAATCATACTTCGGGTTTACCTCGTTTGCCTGAAAATTTGGATTTATCAAACGAAATCAATCCATACAAAAATTATGGCAAAACCGAAATAGATGAATATCTTAAAAATTTGTTGACACTTGAAAACAAAACTTCCAAAACATATTCATATTCAAACTTGGGTGCAGGGCTTTTAGGTTACACACTCGGTTTGTCCCAAAAAACAAGCTTTCAAAAACTTTTACAAAAGAAAATTTTTGATAAGTATAAAATGAAAAATTCATTTACAAGTTCACAAAATTTGGGAAATAGTCTTATAAAAGGATTAAACACAAAGGGCGAAATAGTATCTAATTGGGATTTTGATGTTCTATTTGGGGCAGGTGGAATATTATCCACAACAGAAGATTTGGCAATATTTGCAAATGCACAATTCAATCCTAAAAACAAAGAACTTGAATTGACAAGAAAAACAACTTTCGATATTAAAGAAAATACGAAAATTGGTTTAGGTTGGCACAAATTAGAATCTGCAAATGGAGAGAATTTACTTTGGCACAATGGAGGAACAGGCGGATATTCATCTTCAATGATAATGAAAGTTGAAGAAAAAACGGCAGTAGTAATCTTGTCAAATGTATTTGACATTAATGACAAAATTGACGCTTTATCATACGAATTGATAAACAAAACGAACAAAAAATAACGACAGATAACACGCTATATACGGTCATTTGTTAGCCTTGCAGCAGGCGCAACAAAAGGCTTGCAAACGCCGGTCAACAAAAAAAAACATAAATAAAATGAACGTCATACAAAGTTGGGGATGAATTCGTCGCCGGACGCGGAAACTTAAGCAAAACACAACGCGAGTGCTACAGAAAACACATCAAAACAACTACCACCTTGCAAGAATCTACCGTAATAACACAAACCGTCAACTGGATAAAATCCGTGGTGATCGGTTGCAATTTTTGTCCGTTTGCCGCTAAGGCCATGCTGCGGAAAAGTATTCGCTACGTCGTATTGCCGGAGGTTACCCTGGAAAGCAGCCTGGAGGCATTCGTGGAAGAATTGCGATACCTCGATCGTACCGATGATATTGAAACCACTTTAGTCATTTTCCCCAACCACTTTGCCGATTTTGAGCAATACCTCGACCTCGTCGAATTAGCCGAAGCCCTGGCGGCCGATCAGGGCTACGAGGGCATTTACCAGGTCGCCAGTTTCCACCCGGACTACTGCTTTGCAGGTTCCGATAACGACGATCCGGCAAATTACACCAACCGCTCTATTTATCCGATGCTGCATATCCTGCGGGAAGACAGTATCTCCAATGTCCTCGAGAACTTTCCTGATCCGGAGGGGATTCCACAGCGCAACATCCATTTTGCGCAGCAAAAAGGTTTAGCCTATATGCAGCTGTTGCGTGCTGCCTGTATTTGATTGCTCCGGGAAGCATGGCACGTTTTTTCGTGTGTATTTTCCTGGACATGGGCATCCACGGAGCATACTGCTTGCCATGCGCGCATTTGAAGAAATCAGAACCCGGCGGGTTTGCAGGTGCTTGATATACGCAAGGGTACAATGTTTGAATGTTCACTATAAAAGTAACGTATGAAAAAATTTAAATCCTGGCTGATTTCATTGGCAATAATTACAGTTTTCTGTAATTCTAAAACCTTACATACCATTGGAATCACAAAACAAATGCATTACGATTGCTTAATTTCTGATTCTATTCGAATTGATGGCAAAATGAAGGTATCTGCCAAATATACCAGGTTAGTATCGTTATTTGGAAAACCTGACAGCATAATACGATATACAGAAGAAGATGATTTTTATGATAATCCATATTCTATCGTTGAATATGAATCTATGCAATTTCGATTATTTGATGATGAGAGTACCTTTATATCCAGATTGACTTTTGAAAACAGCAATCACTTCATTTCCTACGGCAAGTTAAAATTAAACGAAAATACTTTGATAGACGATTTAAAAACATTGTTCCCCAACTCGTACTATTTGAAAGATACAACCTCTTCAGAAAACAGGCCTCTTGTCGCAATGCGATTTTTCACAGATTCTTCTCCAACGGATACGCAATGGGTTTTACTATTTGAGCAAAACAGATTGAAGTTCATTCATTATTTTGACGGCAATTCTTAGAGCGTGTTTATAATTTAGTCGCTGGGCTACAGCTGCCCCGCTTGCTTCATTTTCAAACCTGACACCATCATGCGCAAATACGCGATTTTATGCCTGATGCTCCTTGCCGGAGCGCAAACCTCCCGGGCGCAACTCAACGGAAACTACACCATTGGCGGCGCGGGCGCCAATTTCCCCACTTTCGGAACAGCAGTAGCGGCACTCACCACACAGGGCATTTCGGGCAATGTGACCTTCCGCATCCGGCCCGGACAATACGAAGAACGGTTTGAAATCAATAACATTCCCGGCGCCAACACCAACCGACGCGTCGTTTTTGAATCGGAAAACAACGACAGCAGTTCGGTGCGCCTGTTCACCGGTACCGCCAATTCGAGCAGCAACTGGGTGGTTTCCATGCAAAACGTCGGGCAAATCACCTTCCGCCACCTGTCTTTCGTCGCCCCGTCCACCGGACTCTATGGCATTGTTTTGTCCGCCTTCAACGGTACAAACCTTTTGATCGAACATTGCGCTTTTTCCGGCATTCGTACCGGGTTTCTCTACAACAACACCCAAAATACCGTAAACATCGCCGGAAACTGCCCCGGATTTCAGTTCCGAAACTGCTTAGTGCAGGGCGGCTACCACGCCTTGTCGTTCAACGGCCCGAGCGCCAATAATCCCCTGCTCAATGGCGTGGTCACCGGCAACCGTTTTACCGGGGCAGCCGCGCAGGCTATCCGGATTTTTTACGTGGACAACCTGGATATTTCAGACAATCTGTTCGAGGACAACGCTGACCAAACGGCTTTTATTAGCCTGGATATTCAGGAATCGGACAACCCGCGCGTCCTCCGGAATACGATCCGGAAATTCATCGGCGTGGGCATAAACCTGAACAACTGCCGCAGTACCGGCAATAACCGGGGACTGGTAGCCAACAACATGATCGCTATCGGCAGTGCCTCCTCCGACAATACCGGCACCGGCATGTTGCTGTCCGGCGTCTGGAATACCGACCTCTGGCACAACAGCCTGAACCTGTTCGGCACCGGCCCGGGGCAGCACTACGGCATTCGGCTCGACAACTCCAGCCGTTTTTTGCGCCTGCAAAACACCACGGTTTCCGGCCTCCCGGGCGCTATCCTCGTCAGCACCGTGACCAACCCCGATGTATTCACCGCGTACAGCCATTGCAACCTGTATTCCACCGATCCGCCGTCCGCGCTCCCACCCAACTCCGTCAGCTTGAACCCCAACTTCCTCAGCGACACCGACCTGCACCTGACCAATACCAACCTCAATAACCGGGGCATCCCGGTGGCCGTCGGCGACGATATTGACGGCGACTCCCGCGACCCGCTCACGCCCGATATCGGCGCCGATGAATACACGTCCAGCCTGCGGTCCGCCGGACTCATCCGGTTTATCAACCCCGCGACCGATCAGGTCTACTGCGACTCCCTGCCGCTTACCGTGGTGCTGATCAACTCGGGTACCGAGCCGCTGACGACCGCCGGCATCGAGGTGCGCTGGAACGGCGTACTCTGGGCGACTATCCAGTGGGCGGGCAATCTGGCGTCGGGGGAATCCGAAGAAATTGCGCTTGGCCATATTATCCTGACGCCACTCGTGGCCAACCAGATCGACGTTTCGGTGAAGCAACCCAATGGCTTGACTGATGATTTTCCCGACGACGACTCGTTGGCTTTTAACAATGCTTTTGCCGGATTTTCGGGCACGTACACTATCGGCGGCGCCGACGGCAATTTCCCCACGCTGGGTGCGGCATTCCACGCATTGCAGTATGGCGGATTGTGCGGCCACACCGAGTTGCTCGTCCGCGACGGCGTGTACGCCGAACAAATTTATGTGGGTGCGCCGATCAAAGGCAGTGCCCCCGACCGGCGGCTTACCCTGCGCGGCGAAAGCGGCGACAGCAGTGCGGTACAGATTGTAGCGGCCGGAACGCTCGCACAAAACACCACCTTGCGCTTTGACGGGGCGACCTACCTGCGGTTGAAAAGCCTGACGATTCGGCAAACGGCAAATGTCAGCAACAACAACGCCGCCCTGCTGATCGTGGGCGGGCACGACATTTACATAGAAAACTGTGTGGTGGCGGGCCATTTAGGCACCAGCCGGGTAGCCATGACCGCCAAGCCGGACTCCAACTTCAGCATCCGCCATTGTGTGTTCAGCGGCGGCGAAACCCCGGTTTTGATGACCGGCGGCAACATCAAATTCAACCTGACCTTTACCCACAACCAGGTGTTCAGCGGCGACGATGACGCGATCTGGCTGGAGTACTGGCGCAATGTGCGGATCGAGGACAATGTCATCAGCAGTTTTAGCAACAGCTCCCACTTCGGTATTTATGGGCTGGGCATCCGGGATTTCGATATACGCAACAACCGCGTGCGGGTAGCCGGCCCGCAAGCCTCCGTCGGTATTTACCTGAAAAACTGCGGCCGGTTCTCCCGGACCAGCGTGCTGGCCAACAACGCAGTAGCCATGAACCTTGGTACCGGCATCATCGCCATTGGAAGGGGGATGTGGCTTATCGGTTGCAGCGACATCCAGGTGCTGCACAACTCCGTGTACCACCTGTCCGACGATGCGGACAATTTTGCGTTTTCAATGCAGCAGTCGGATGACATGGCCTTGCTGAACAACGTCTTCGTCAACGGCAGCGCCGGGCGGACGTTTTATTCGTTCGGCAACAGCAACCTGGTTTCCGACTACAACGTGTTCTTTTCCAAAACCGGCACCCTAGGCGAAACCGTCAACGACCTGCCCGGTTTGCAGGTTCTGACCGGTGGCGACCAACATTCGGTGGTGGGCGATCCCGGCTGGATGGCGCCCGAACCCGACAGTCTTGCCCTGCGCAATGCGGCCCTGGAAAATATCGGTACGGCCACGAGCATCACGACCGACATTTTGGGCCGGCCCCGGCAGTTTCCGGCGCCCGATCCGGGCGCTTTTGAAACCCCGATGGCGCCGCTGGTGCAGTTAGGCGCCGACACGACCGTTTGCGGCAGCCTGCTTCTCGACGGATTCGCGCCCGGCGCCACGACATACCTCTGGAACACCGGCGCAATGCAGCCAGCTATTCTGGTGGAGGTTTCCGGCACCTATATCCTCACGGCGTCCAATGGGTTTGGCACACATACGGACACCGTGCTGGTGACCATCGTACCGCTGCCCGACCCGCCGGTGGTCCTTTTTGAAAACAACATCCTGCGCACCACAGCCGCCGGCGCCCTGCAATGGTGGCTGAACGGACAACCCATCCCCGGTGCAGTCGGCGACACCCTGCTGCCACCGGCCAATGGCTGGTACCAGGTGCAGGTGACCGATGCGGGTCTTTGCAGCGCAATTTCAGATAGCGTGCTGGTCGTGCTGGTTCATACTGCGGCGCTTGCAGATGCAGCGCCCCTGCATATATTTCCCAACCCGGCCGGCCATACGCTTTGGATCGCACAGTGGCCGGGCGACATTTCGGACGTTCAGGTCGTGGACCTGCTGGGGCGCATCCGGCCGGTTCAAATGCTGCCCGCCTCCACCGCCGCAATGCCGGGCGTGGACGTAGGCAGTCTGCCGGCAGGGGTATATTGGTTGTGCGTACGCGATAGAAACGGGCAGCTGGGCCGCGGGCTTTTTGTGAAACAGTATATGAAATGAGTTAACGGGAACCACCAAAAGCAAAAAATAACCATGCAAGCCAATATCGAAAACAAATTTAAATTTTTTTCGTTTGATGTTGGTGAACATTCACAAACTTTTCTTATTTTTGCCCAGGTGGGTAAAATCTGTGCCGTCTAACTAGGGTCTTTAACCACTAAATTTTAAAAAAATGAACGGAAAAAACAACATCGCAATCGGCTTCCTCACCATGGGTTTCTTCATGGCTTACGGTTTTTTGCTGATTTATCTTCGGGACTTCGCCCCCGACAAAGAGGCTTGGGTGAACAGTTATTCCATCGGCAAGCACTTCGAGTCCCGCTTGGCGCACGTGCATGGCAATTTGTTCGCTTTTCTCAATATCCTGATTGGTTACCTGCTGCTGCGCTTTCAGGCACAATTGTCCAATGTAAAAACCATCTCGTGGCTGGCGCTCACGGGGCTGTTGATGCCGATGGGCATTTTGTCGGAAGTTTATTTTGGCTTACCGCCCGCGCTTGTGCTCATCGGTGCCATTGCCATGACGGCTTCGGTACTTTGGCTAGGGGTTTCTTTTTTAAAAATTAAAATTATTCCATCATGAGCAAATTAAATGCAATCGGCTTGAATGAAGCCAAAATCAAGGAATTAGCCCAAAAACTCAATGTTTTATTGGCGAACTATTCCATTTTTTACCAAAATACCCGTGGCTTTCACTGGAACATCAAGGGGGAAAAATTTTTTGAACTGCACCTCAAATTTGAGGAATTGTACAACGATCTTTTGTTGAAAATTGACGAAGTGGCTGAACGCATTTTGACCCTGGGTTATACCCCGGAGCACAATTATTCAAAGTACGCCAACCATTCGGCTATCAAGGAAAGTGAAAAAATATCCGACGGCACAGAGGCGGTGCGCCTGATTCTGGACGCTTTTAAATCGGTCATCATTTTACAGCGGGAAATATTGGCCCTTTCCGCCGATGCCGACGATGAAGGCACCAATGCCCTGATGAGCGATTATATTCGTTTTCAGGAGAAACAGGTGTGGATGTACTCTGCCTTTTTGAAAAATTAATTTCTTGAACTTTTATGACGACAGCAACCATTTCCGACCGGCAGTTTGAAATCATTGTAGCGGCAGGAAAAATCCTTTCATCTTCGGGTGTCGGTGGGCTTACCATCAAGAATTTAGCCAGGGAAATGGGATTTTCCGAAAGTGCCATTTACCGGCATTTTGACAGCAAGGAGGAAATTCTTGTTGCCATGCTCAACTTTTTGGCGGAAGATATGGATGAACGGCTCAACCAGGTCGTTTCCACCCTAAAAAGCCCAAAAGAAAACCTCGAAGCCATTTTCCTCGACCAGTTTGCTTTTTTTTCCAAAAACCCGCATTTCGTGGTCGCTGTTTTTTCGGACGGGCTCATGGAGGCCAGTCAGAAAATCAATGCGGCTATCCTCCACATCATGCAGGTAAAAATGAAACACCTCATGCCGGTTATCATGCAGGGGCAACAGCAGGGATTTTTTACCAACACCATAACGACCGAGGAAATGATGCACATCATCATGGGCAGTTTTCGCTTGCAAATGTTCAAATGGCGCATCGCCAATTTTCAGTTTGACATTCAACGGCAAGGGAAAAATATGCTGGATGCCATTTTAATACTTATTAAAAATTGAATTTCAGTCATGAAAAAAATCTTGTTTTTTATCGCTTTATCCTTATTTATGGCAAGTTGCGCCACAAAAAAAAACGCCGTTACCGGCAATTTTCAACATCTAAATAATAGAACCATGTCCAATATCAGTTCCATGCACGAAGCCACCAAAGCCGTATCCGCTAAACCGCTTTTCAAAGGGCAGGAAGGAGTAGTCAATGCCTTGCAAATCCAAAAGGACGGGCTGCTCGATAAGCACGTCACCAAAGTACCCGCGCTGTTGATTTGTGTGGCGGGCGAAGTGGTTTTTGAAAATGAAAAGGGCTTTAAACAAACCCTCACCAACGGCGATTATGTCAACATCGAACCCATGGTGACGCATTGGGTGAAGGGTATCCAGGACAGCCAACTCTTGCTCATCAAGTAAATTTTTTGCCCAATGAAGTTAGTGAATATTCACATACTGCCATTCGTATTATGGTTTGCGCTTGCCGGTTTTAGCCACAACACCCTGCAAGCGCAGACCATGACCTTGCAGCAATGCCTCGAAACGGCTTTGTCCAATAACAGAAATTTGCAGATCGGTCGGAACAACCTCAACCTTAACCCGCTCCGGCAGCAGGAGGCAAAGTCGAACCTTTGGCCGAAAGCAACGGCCTCGGCAGACTATAAGTTTTTCACCAATTTGCCCTACCAACTCTTGCCCTTGTCGGTGTTCAACGGCCCCGAAGGACAGTACAAAGAGGCGCAATTCGGCGTGCCGCACAACCTCGGCGTAAACGTCCAGTTGGCAATGCCGATTTACCATCCGCAAATCAAAGCGGGCGTCAAAGCCACCGAAATTGCCGCTGAAATGGGCGATTTACAGGTGGAGAAAAGCGAGGAGCAGGTCATTTTTGAGGTAACAAACTTGTATTACAATGCCCAGATTTTGCAGCATCAAATACTGTTCGTAGACAGCAACCAAGTGAATGTCAACCGTTTGCTCGCCACGATGCAATTGCTTCGGGAGCAAGGATTAGCCAAAGGTACGGACATCGGCAAAATCGAACTGCAACAGGCACAACTGCAATCCCAACGGGTGCAATTGGACGGTAAATTGGCGCAGGTACTCAACGGTTTGAAGTTTTTTATGGGTCAGGACCTGGATACTCCGCTGTCCGTTCCAAAAGACATTGAACAAGGCGCTAACACGGAATATCCCGTCTCCACGTCCGTAGACACCCGCATGGCGCAGGTACAAAACCGCCTGTTGGCCAATGAATCGGATTTGCTGAAAAAATCAAAGTTGCCGACCGTTTCGATCGTTGCCAATTATGGTTTGACGGGTTTCGGGTATTTCAAACAGCCCGACCCATTCTTCAAAGTATTTCCCATCGGCTTCATCGGCATACAGGCTGCCTACCCGATCTGGAATAGAACGACCCGTTTTAAAATCGCCCAAAAAGAAGTGGACCTCACAGGCAATCGCCTGCAAACCGAACAGATTGAGGCGCAAAACGACCTGCAAATTGCCAATGCTATTTTGCAAAAAAATACCTCACAGGCAAATCTCCCTGCGGCACAGCAGCAAATATCCCTGGCAACATCGGTCTATCAGCAAACACTTGTTCAGCAACAGCAAGGCACGGCGACCATTACTGATATTTTATTGGCAGATAATGCCTTGCGGGAAGCGCAAACCAATTATCTCAATGCCCTTATCGACTATCTGAAAGCCGATTTGGAATGGAAAAAAGCATCCGGTTCTATCAAAAATTAAATCATGAAAAAGATATTGTCCTATTTGATACCCGCCGTCATTTTGATCGGCATTATCGGTGGAATTGCTTTGAAACTAAAAAAGAACAAAGCCATTGCCGAGGAGCGGGTATTTCATTTTGACCCCGCGGAGGCGCCCACATCGACGAGTGAAGTTGCTTCAACAATACCGCAAACCGAAATGGGCGACCTCCTTTTCACCGGTACTTTTGAGCCGTACCGGGAAACAAAAATCAGCGCCGAAATGCAGGGTAAAATCAACCGAATCACGGTGGATGCGGGCAGCATCGTAACCAAAGGACAAACCCTGGTGCAGCTGGATAATGCGCTGCTGCAATTGCAATTGCAGTCGGTGGAGGTGCAAATAGAGGGTTTGACGGCAGATGTGAACCGTTATTCCATTTTGGCGAAAGCCGAGGCGGTGCAGGGCATTCAGTTGGAAAAAGCCCAATTGGGTTTGAAATCGGCACAAGTACAACGGGCGACCGTTCAGGAACAAATCAATAAAACCACCATTAAAGCGCCTTTTAACGGCGTTGTTTATAGCAAATTAAATGAGGTCGGCGGCTTTGCGGCGCCGGGCGTTCCGCTATTGCATATCCTTGATATCGGTCAGTTGAAATTCACGATAAATGTGCCCGAAAACGATTTGAAATATTTCAAAATAGGACAAACCTATAAAATCATCGCCGATGCTTTTCCCGATAGAAAACTCACTGGCAAAATAAGTATGATTGCCGGCAAAGCGAATACAGGCAGCAGTTTTCCCATACAATTCACGGTCAGTAATTTTTCAAATAATGCGCTGCGGGCGGGCATGTTTGGAAAGATTGATTTATCCAGCAAAAATTAATCGGGTATGAATATCACAGAAATTTCCATCAATCGCCCTTCGCTTATCATTGTATTGTTCAGCTTGTTTGCGCTGCTCGGTATCATTGGTTACAAGCGTTTAAGTTACGAGTTGATGCCCGATTTTAACCAGCCCGTCGTCGTCATCCGCACGGGCTATCCCGGGGCGGCGCCCGATGAAGTGGAAACTTCGGTTTCCCGAAAAATAGAGGATGCTTTGTCCAATTTGGAAGGCGTGGATTATTTGGTCACCAAGTCGCTGCCCAATGCCTCGGTCATTATTGCCAACCTGAATTACGGCACCGACCTGGACCAGGCCATGCAGGATGCCCAACGGTATATCGACAATATCCGCAAGGATTTGCCCGCCGATATTTTAAGTCCGGTGATGAGCAAGGTGTCGCCCAACGACCTGCCGATTATGTCCGTAAGCGCGACGAGTAATTTGCCCGCCACCGTTTTTTATCAAAAGATGAAGGACGAGTATTTGCCGCAAATCCAGCAGTTAAAAGGCGTGGCGGAAATCACCCTTTTGGGCGGCGAGGAGCGTGAAATACAGGTAAAAGTCAATCAGGAAAAACTCAAATACTATCGGGTTTCGATGTTGCAAGTGGTGGAAGCCATTAACCGGGCGGGGCTGGACTTGCCCGCGGGAAACGTGCAGACCGATACCGAAACCAATTCGGTGCGGCTGGTCGGCAAATTCAACACGCTCGACCACCTGCGCAGTGTTCAAGTGGCGATGCCCTTGCCCAATAGCCCGGTTTACCTGAAAGACGTGGCCGAAGTGGTGGACGGCATTCGGGAAGTGACTTCGGTGAGTCGCTTCAACGGCAAAAACGGCATCGGGCTTTCGCTCAAAAAACAAGGGGATGCCAATGCCGTGGACGTTTCGAAGGCGGTGCGCCGCGCATTTGAAAAAATAGAAAAGCAAAACGCCCAACACGAAGTACGATTCGTGATTGCCGACGACAGCACCGACAACACCATTGCCGCCGTGGACAGCGTAGTGGTGGATTTAATTTTGGCGGTCATGCTCGTGTCTTTGGTGATGCTCCTGTTTTTGCGCAGTTTCAGAAACTCGCTCATCGTTCTGGTAGCCATTCCGACTTCCCTGGTCACGGCATTTGCGGTCATGTGGATGCTCAATTACACCCTCAATCTGATGACGCTCTTAGCCATGTCGTTGATTATCGGCATCCTCGTAGACGATGCGGTGGTGGTTTTGGAAAACATCCAACGCCACCTGGACCTGGGCAAGGAAAAGCGCAAAGCCGCCTTTGAAGGGCGTATGGAAATCGGTTTTTCCGCGTTGTCCATTACGCTGGTGGACGTGGTGGTGTTTTTGCCGATTTTGTTTTTGCAGGTGTTTGTAGCGGATATGTTGAAGCAGTTTTCGGTGGTGGTCATCACGTCTACGCTGACTAGTTTGCTGGTTGGTTTTACGCTGACGCCCTGGATGGCTTCCCGCATCGGAAAAAAAGAAGACTTGCAACCGACCAACCTTTTCAACCGCTTTTTGATTGGTTTTGAAAAATTACTGGACCGTTTTATCGAATGGTACGGCAGGCAGTTGAGTTGGGTGTTGAATCACAAACTGATTTTTACGGGCATCGTGCTCCTGCTTTTTGCCATGACTTTGGGCGTGATGAAGCAAGGCATCATCGGCAAAGAACTGATTTCCACGGGCGACCAGGGCAAGTTCCGCTTTGCTTTGGAATTTGACAAAAACACCTCTATTCACCGCAATGATGCCGTGTCAGGAGAAATTGAAAAGCATATTTTGGCGCAAGCCGAAGTAAAAACGCTGTTCAGCAACGTGGGCGGACCGAGTACGGGTATCGGAAGTTTGGGTGTGGGCGTGCCGTACAAAACGGAATTTACCGTACAGTTGAAGGACAAAAAGGAGATTGACAATTTGCGCACTGAAGACTTCATGTTGCGCCTTCGGCAGGATTTGCAAAAACAATATCCCGGCATCCGTTTCTCCATGGCGGCGTTAGGCCTGGTGCCCCGTTCTGCCCCTGTGGAAATGACATTGAGCGGCAGCGATTTGCCGCAAGTTATGGAAACGGGCAAGATGCTCAAAGACGTGGTGCAGCGCATACCCGGCGCCGACAACGTGCAACTGTCGGTGGAAGAAGGCAGCCCCGAATACCAGGTTTTGCCCGACAAAGACCGCATGCAACGGCTCGGTTTGAACACCGCTTACACGGGGCAAAACCTGCGTATAGCCTTTACGGGCAACGACGATGCCACCCTTACGGAAAACGGAACGGAGTACCCCATACGGATTTGGTTGGCTGATTTCGACCGCCGTAACTATGACGATGTGCGCCGGCTGAACATTTTTAATCCTGCGGGGCTACCCGTACAAGTAGCGCAATTTGCGAATGTCGTCAAAGACCGCACCCCCTCGCTTTTGGAGCGCAAAGACCGCCAGCCCGCCATTACGCTTACCGCCGATGCCTTGGGCCGACCTTCGGGAACGGTAGCGGACGAAGTAGTGGCGTATTTAAAAAAGAATCCCCTGCCCGAAGGGTTGAATCTCACCTGGGGCAGTGACATCAAGCGGCAAAACGATAGTTTTGGGGCATTGGGCGGCGTTTTGGCGATTTCTTTTCTATTAATCTACCTGATTATGGTCGCCTTGTACGATAGTTTTATTTATCCCTTTGTGGCACTTTTTTCTATACCCGTAGCAGCGATAGGGGCATTCTTGGCTCTGAATTTATCTCTAAGTAATTTGAGTTTGTTTGCCCTTTTGGGTTTGATTATGCTCATGGGTTTGGTAACGAAAAACGCTATTTTAATCGTAGACTTTACCAACCAACTCAAAGCCGAAGGGATGCATTATCGGGAGGCATTGATACAAGCAGGCAAGGAGCGGATGCGCCCCATCTTGATGACGACACTTTCTATGGCTATCGGGATGTTGCCGATTGCAATGGCAAGCGGTACCGCCAGCGAGTGGAAAAACGGATTAGCGTGGGTCATTATCGGCGGATTACTTTCTTCCCTGATATTGACGGTGTATTTGGTGCCGATGATGTATTATCTGGTGGATAGAGGAAAAGAGAAAATTAGGCAGAAATAATGAAAGTGTATATAAACAATCAGGAAGGCACTTAGTAAAAAAAACGGTCCGGCGTCCCACACGCCGAACCGCAAGAAATGGTATAGTGAACCGAATTAGTCAACATTATCATGCAAAAATGAATTCCCGTTCATTTTGATCTCCGGCTCGTCTTCGATCGAGATCGTCCAGGTAGACATGCCGGAGGCTTCTGCGTCGGGCAAACTATCGAGGTTGATCCCTTTGCGCAGGTATGCCGGCTGGTTTTCCAGTTCGATGATCGTTTGCGGCGAGTTGAGTTTCACCACATTGATCGGCCGGTTGCGCACTTCCTCGCGGCGGCGCTGGGCCTCTTCGAGGCGTTTGCGGCGCTCTTCCGGACTGATTTCAGCGGCTTCGTCGGCGCGTACAAACGGGTCGTTCGAATCGGATTTACCATGCCGGAATTTTTCCAGCGTTTCCCGGACGTTGTCGAAATCGAATTCGACGGCATTGGCGGCCTTCTCTTCTACCGGGCTGTAAGCTTCCTCAGAAGTGATGCTGAAAAGAGAAGGCTGGGGCTTTTTTACCTCTTCGTCGAGATGTACGACCTGACGCTCGTTTTGGAGCGGCTGCCGGCGCGCACCGGGAACGGCCTGCGCCTTGCGGCTGGCTTCGAAACCCGTGGCGATGATCGTCACGCTGATGCTTTCGCCCAGGCGCTCGTCAAAACAGTTACCCCAGATAAGGTTGGCGCCTTCGCCGGCTTCCTGCTGTACGAACTCGGTGATTTCGAATATTTCATCCATCGTCGCTTCCCGGGTACCGGAAGTGATATTGACGAGGATATTTTTTGCGCCGCTGATGTTGCTGTCTTCCAGCAACGGCGAATTGAGCGCTTCATCCACCGCACGCCGCGCGCGACCTTCGCCTTCCACCGAAGCGGTGCCCATAATGGCTACGCCGGAACCGCGCATAACGGTGTTGACGTCTTCGAAGTCGACGTTCACATAGCCCGGCACAGTAATGATCTCGGCAATGCCTTTGGCGGCAGTACATAGAATATTATCCGCCTGGGAAAAGGCTTGCGAGATGCTCAGGTTGCCGTGAATCTGCCGCAACTTGTCGTTGCTGATCACGACCAGGCAATCCACGCTTTTGCGCAATTCCTCCAGTCCGTCGAAGCCGTTGGTGACACGCACGCGCCCCTCGAACAGAAAAGGCAGGGTGACGATGCCCACGGTGAGAATACCGAGTTCCTGTGCCGCTTTGGCAATAATAGGGGCTGCGCCGGTACCGGTGCCGCCGCCCATCCCGGCCGTAATAAAGGCCATTTTGGTGCCGTCGTCGAGAAAACGGGTAATTTCTTCCAGGCTCTCCATACAGGCGCGTTTGCCCACGTCGGGCTTGCTGCCTGCGCCACGGCCTTCGGTAAGGCTGGCGCCGAGTGGAATTTTAATTGGCACCGGGCTGAGGTGCATGGCTTGAGAGTCGGTATTGCAAATCGCATAATCGACTCCGATAATGCCTTGTTTGTACATGTGGGTTACGGCGTTACTACCGCCGCCACCGACACCGATGATTTTTATGATTGAAGGCTCGTCCTTCGGCAAATCGAACAACATAGCTCTGATATTTATGAGTTATGAGTTATGAGTTATGAGTGATCACGTAGGTTAGGAAAATAAGTTATAAAAACTGTATCCGGATAAGATCAATAATATGAGCGTTGCGGATGTTTTAATAGCCATTTTCCTTTTCTTGGTTAGGATGGCACTCCGGATCATCTTTAATATTTCTTCAGAATCTTTCATCAAGGAGTCATATTCTGATAAAGAAAGATAATCCGTGGCATGCAAAAGGTCCAACCAGTAAATTGTTTCTGCCGTTTCTTTTTGTGCGATACTCATTTTATGTATAAAATCAGCATCACTTTCTCCATTTTGTGCCTCACGCACATTGGCGCCCGGCGAAGTTCCCGATCTCAAAATTTGTTTACTCAGGGTAAACTCATTTTTTTCTTTAACCAGATATCTATATAAGTTAACAATCCGGATAGCCAAATCAAATGATTTTTGCCGAATCGGTGAATCTTTTTCTTTTTCAGTCATGGCTTATATTAGTTATGAGCTATGAGTTATGATTTATTAATAGATACAAGGTATTTGCTACAAATCAGTAGAAGGAAATCAAATCATTATGAGTGATTGCCAAATAACTCATAACTCATAACTCATAACTCATAACTATTTTTTAAAGTCCATATCGGGTTCAGCTTCGAACCACTCTTTCGTTTTCCGGAAGACATTATCCAGCCAGCCGGCCGATTTTTCTTCGGAAACATTGGAGGGTTCTTTCTCCTGCCCGTTCGACTTCGGCTCTTCTACCGGCACCTGAATTTTACCGGCTTCCACGTCTTGCAAACCTTTGAGCAGCAGGCCGATAGCCGTACTGTAAATCGGACTGTTGACGCTTTCGCGGTAACCGTGTGCCAGGTGCTCTACCGGAAGACCGATCCGGCAGGACATGCCCGTATGGAATTCCGTGAGTTTGTCCAGGTGATTGAGCAGGGCGCCGCCGCCGGTGAGCACGATACCGCCGATGAGTTTGCGTTCGTAGCCGCTGCGGCGAATTTCCCACAACACATAGTCGAGCACTTCCTCCATACGGGCCTGGATAATACGGGCGAGGTTCTTTTCGCCGATTTCCTTGTGCTCGCGGCCTTTGAGGCCGGGAATGGTGATAATCCGGTTGTCGTACACCTCGTTGGCCAAAGCGGAGCCGAATTTGACTTTCAACTTTTCGGCCTGCGGTTGCATGACGGTGCAGCCTTCTTTGATGTCGGCTGTGATCACATTGCCGCCGAAGGGGATAACCGCCGTGTGGCGGATGATGCCTTCATGGAAAATGGTGATGTCGGTGGTACCGCCGCCAATATCGACCAGGGCAACACCGGCTTGTTTTTCCTCTTCAAACAACACGGCATCGGCGCTGGCGATAGGTTCCAGCGTCAGTTCGGCCACTTTCAGTCCTGCTTTTTCAATGCAGCGGAAAATGTTGTTTACCGCGGTGATCTGGCCGGTGATGATGTGAAAATTGGCTTCGAGCCGAACGCCGCACATGCCGATCGGATCGGTGATGCCTTGTTCGTTGTCGACGGTGAATTCCTGCGGAAAAACGTGAATGATCTTGTCGCCTGGCGGCAAAACGAGTTTGTACATATCGTTTACCAGGCGATCGATGTCGCGCAGGGCGATTTCGTTGTGATCACTTTCGCGGGTGAGAATACCCCGGTGTTGCAGGCTTTTTATGTGCTGGCCGGCAATGCCGACATGAACAACATTGAATTTCATACGAGCCTGACGCTCGCAAATTTCCACCGCTTCGCGGATGGCATTTACTGTTTTTTCAATGTTGCTGACAACGCCGCGTAATACGCCGACGCTATCCACTTTACCTACTCCCAGGATTTCGAGTTTCCCATGCGTGTTTTTGCGTCCGGCAAGGCAACACACCTTAGTGGTGCCAATATCGAGCGCTACGACCACATCGTGGGATTGCGGGACTAATTCGGTCATAGTGTGCAAAGATTAAGGTTAACGTTGCTGTTTACTATCCTTAAAACTTTGTACCCTTCAATGTTTTACTTTTCCAGGCACAAAGATAGTTAATTATATTTATCAGGTTTATAAAGTTTATCCAATTTTCATTATTCTATTTCCGGCAAACCACTTGTCCACTATATTTCAAATTAATACTTTCATACATCCTCCAGCCTGCGTAGGGCATCCCTTCCTTATAGAATATCTTCAAGCGGCGCAATTTATCTTCCAGATGCCGGGTACTGCCCAACAATATCGTTTGATCGCCTACTAAAGGCACGAGCACAAACTCGCCGGCATTGTTCACATGTATTTGTTGAAAAAACCTGGACCATACGGGGTCGGCCATTAAATAATTAGCCAGGTAAAATACCTCTTTCAACGTATTGCGTTTTTTATCCTGAAAATCGGCGGTATAGGGAGCAATATTACCGGTGGCTACCAATACACGCGCCGTATAGTTGCGCGAGGTGGGTACTTTAGCCGCGTCTTTATCCAGATAATAATTGCCGCCGCGGTTGTCCAGAATACGCAGGATCGGTTCGCGCTGGCGAATGCGCACGTGCAGGGTATTGCTTTGACCCACATAGGTTTCGGCGTCCAGTATGAATGGATCTTCTTCCAGCACGCGTTCCATACGTTCTACTTCCAGACTTGCCAATTCGGTGCCCTCCAGGGTATTGCCGAAAGCACGCAACAAGGTTTGCCGTACCTCCCGGTCGTTCAACAATTTTTCACCGCTCTCCAGCGGAACGATTTCCACGGAAGTATTATCCGCATAGCTGTTTTTTTTGCGCGACACCGCCGATACCAGGATCAGCGCCGTAATCAGCAAAAA
>CAUJEY010000263.1 GCA_963169325.1 Bacteroidota bacterium | reverse complement strand
GGTGGGGGGTGGGTGGGGGGGTTGCGGGGTTTTGTGGTGTGGTGGTTGGGCGGTTTGGCGGTTGGGGGGTTGGGGGGTTTGGAGGTTTGGGGGTTTGGGGGTTTAGTTAAATACTA
Organism: Bacteroidota bacterium; assembly: GCA_963169325.1. Classification (GTDB taxonomy): domain Bacteria; phylum Bacteroidota; class Bacteroidia; order Chitinophagales; family Saprospiraceae; genus M3007. The sequence goes on along the minus strand of CAUJEY010000263.1, from coordinate 17,543 downwards.
AATCTGATGCGTATGCCGGGACTGTTCAAAAATCTGTGTCTATTGGCCCTTTGTTGTTTTTATAAATACCTAATTATCAATATTTTAAACCCAATATTTTAAATATTAGACATCAGTTTTTGAACAGCCCCCGTATGCCCCACGCGCTCCTTAAAAACCCCACCCAATTTCCCCCCATCACCCCTTCCACATCCGCTTCGGAATATCCCCGTTTCCGCAAAATATCCGGCAATTTTTGCAAATCGGCGATCGTATCCAGGTCTGCGGGGCATTGCTCGGTTCCAAAAGCGCCGTCTAAGTCGGAGCCGATGCCGACATGCCGGGCGTTGCCGGCGATCTGGCAGATGTGATCGATATGATCCGCCACGGTTTCCAGGGTCACGCCGGCGCTTTCGGGTGTCGTGACGCCGCGTTGCCAGCCGGGCGCCAGCATCCAGGCATCCATAGCCGTACCGATGACGGCGCCGCGCTCGATGAGGATGCGGATTTGTTCATCGCTGTATTGCCGGTTGTGCGGCACCAAACTGCGACAGTTATTGTGGCTGGCCCATACGGGGCCCTGATATAGGTCCATGGCTTCCCAAAAACTGTCGTCGCACAGGTGTGTGGCGTCGAGGATGATGCCGAGTTCCGCCATTTTTTCCAGGAGCGCCCGGCCCTTTTCGCCGAGTCCGCCGGTGGCGTCGGTGCCCTGCGCGTAGGTGCCCGGGCCATAGTGCGCGGGCCCAATGGCCCGCAGGCCCGATTCGTACGCTTTTTCTACATAATCGAGATTGACGATAGAGTCGGCGCCCTCCAGACTGAGGATGTAGCCGATGGGAGCGTCGTTTTTGGGCGCAGCCCAATGGGTCAGGTGTGTCTCTAAGGAATTCAAATCGGTGATCGGCGTCATAAGCCCCAGCCCTTCCATGGTTTTATACCAGGCTAATTGGGCCTGTGTCATTGCCCAGGCCTGCTGCGGCGAATGCCAACCGGGCAGGGGATTGTTTTTTTTCACATAACGGGCAATTTGAGTGGCCATACAAAGGCCTACCCTACCCGCGCGCATAGCAGGCAACGAAACAGTTCCCCGGCCGCGATCGGGTTTGTCGGTCAGGCCTTGTTCGCGGGCGCGGATGTCGGGCACCGGTTGGGACAGGTCGCGATTCCATTCCATGGCATTCATGGCCAGGTCGAGGTGGCCGTCGAAGATGAAGTATGGTTCTGGCATGTTTGAAGGAGATTGAATTCGAGTAAAAATTTTAATATAGATTTTAAAAACGATAAACCATATTTGCCCCCGCCCGCCATGATAACGCCGCATCAAATCTGACATGACGACAAATCAAGACAAAACAAGAAACAACAGCCGCAACGTAGCGGTCAGTATTTTTTTCATCTTCATCGTCTTAACGGCAATATCGGCCTTTTACCCCTCGCTACATCCCGAAGGCGGCGAATTCGACACGGGCAACATCGCCTTTATGCTTTCCGCCTCCGGCCTGGTATTGCTGATGACGCCGGGCTTGTCGTTTTTCTATGGCGGCATGGTCAATTCCAGGAGTATCATTTCCACCATGTTGCAAAGTTTTGTCGCGCTGGGTATCGTAAGTTTGCTTTGGTACGTGGTTGGTTTCAGCCTGGCATTCGGCGACGACATCGGTGGTGTCATCGGCAACCCCGCCACCTTCCTTTTCTTTGATAATGTAGGGTTGGCGGCACACGACCGGATGGGGACGACGCTTCCATTTGTGTTGTTCGCGGCTTTTCAGTTAAAATTTGCCATTATCACCCCGGCTCTTATTACCGGCTCTTTTGCCGAGCGGGTGCGTTTTTGGGGCTATGTCCTGTTCGTGTGTTTGTTTTCGCTCCTGATATATTGTCCGCTGGCACACATGACCTGGCATCCCGACGGTTTGTTGTTCAAAATGGGCGTGCTCGATTTCGCCGGCGGAACCGTGGTACACATTTCGGCAGGTTTCGCCGCACTGGCCGGGGCTATGTTTTTGGGCCGTCGCCAGTCGCATCTGGAGCAAAAAAATCACACCGCCGTCAATGTACCCTATGTTATTCTGGGCACCGGTTTGTTGTGGTTCGGCTGGTTCGGTTTCAATGCCGGCAGTGCCCTGGAGTCAAATAGTTTGGCGGTGCTGGCCTTTATCAACACTAACCTCGCATCCGCCTCGGCTATGCTGGCCTGGATGTTGTTCGACCTGGCGCGCGGCAAAAAAGCATCAGCGGTAGGCGCCTGTGTGGCGGCAGTTGTGGGTTTGGTAGCCATCACGCCGGCCGCCGGTTTTGTGAGTTTTGGCAGTAGCCTGTTCATCGGCCTGGTCGCCGCCATCGTGTGCAACCTGGCCGTCCACTGGAAAACAAAATCCGATTTGGACGATACCCTCGACGTTTTCCCCTGCCATGGCGTCGGCGGCATCGTAGGCATGATACTCACCGCGGTATTTGCCAAACAAGGCGGTCTCATCACCGGGCAAACCACCCTGTTCATCAACCACTTACTGGCCCTGCTTTTGGTCAGCGCGTTTACCTTTTTCGGCTCCTGGCTGCTCTATTACTTCGTGGCCTTATTCACGCCGCTTCGCGTAACTGCAGAAGAGGAAGCCATGGGTCTGGATATTTCCCAGCATGAAGAGTCGGTTTTCCTGCAGGGAAAAAATTTCATGCGCTAGGGTAGTAGCCCATTTAGGTTTCAACATCTTTTACCTCCCGCGTCCGCGCGGTCAGGTACCATTTCTCCGTCGCCTCTTGTTCTGAAACCGCCCAGACGAAATCGTGCAGCGCCATCGTCGGGCAAATATGCATAGGGATGCCATAGAGCGTATCACCCGCGGCAAAACGGTCGGCGCCGTCGAAAGAAATCACTAAGTGTTCTTCACTGTGTGCGATGTGTTCATAAGCCGGAATATCCAACAAATGCACCCGGGGCGGCGGCATTTCGGAGCCCACGGCTTTATGGCCCAGGTCGAGACAAAGTTTGTTTTTTCCGGGTTTGCTCACCACACGGGTAAACAGCACTGCCGCATGTTGAAAAGGCAGGTCGGCGAACTTCGTGGAATAGCCCCAATCCCAGAGTAAAACCGTGCCGGGACTCAGGGTTCTTTCCGGGTATCCGGCATGGATCGGGAAGGTGGGCGTGCCGCCGCACACGAGTTCGCCGGGCGTCGTGCCGGCTAATTCCAGCATCATGTAGATCAACTCGTTGACCGGTTGAAAGTCATAGTCGCAGGCGCCCTTGCGTTGTTGCGGGTCGGGGATATTCAAATGCCCGTCGTAAACATGCAGGCCCCGCGCGCGCAGCCAATCTGAGTTCGCAACGTACCGGTACAGGTTTAAGGCTTCCGGGCCGGGTGGGATGCCCGTGCGTTCCATACCGACATCCAGGTCCAGGAAAACATCCAGCGCAAGGCTATTAGATTGGGCTAAATGTTCTATAGCCGCTATTTGTGGCATATTATCCGCCAGCACAGAAAAACGTATTTCCGGATATTTACGGATCAACAGAAATAGTTGCCCCATAGCGGGACCATAGAGCGGATAGGCCATTAAAATATCTGTTCCGCCGTTTCCAGCCACCATAACGGCTTCGCTCAATGTCGCGCATTTGAATCGTGTGATGCCGGCTTCCACCTGCATCCGGATCACTTGTGGCAGTTTATGGGTTTTCACGTGTGGCCGCAGCCGGGCAGGGTCGCCGGCAATGGCGATCATTTGGCGGATGTTTGCGGCTATCCGGTCGGGGAAGAGCAGGATTGCCGGAGAAGGAACGGCGGCTTCGTTTTTTATTTGGTACCAGTTCATGTTCAATCATATAATTCAAAAATCGCTTCTATCTCCACCGCAATATTCCCCGGCAACACCATGCCCACGGCGCTTCGGGCGCCTTTTCCGTTTTCCTCGCCCAACAATTCCACCCAAAGTTCGCTGAAACCGTTGATTACCTGAGGCTGGTTGCTGAAACCTTGTTCGCAATTGACCATACCGAGCGTTTTGATGAGCCGTTTGATCCGGTCCAGACTGCCGATTTGATCTTTGATCGTGGCCAGCATGGTGAGCCCGGTTTGGCGGGCCGCCTGTTTGCCGGCTTCTATATCCAGGTCTTTGCCAACGATGCCGGTGACCAGGGTTCCGTCGGCGCGGCGCGGGGCTTGGCCGGACACAAAAAGCAGATTGCCCGTAATGACGACCGGGTGATAAATGCCCCCGGGCGGTGGAGGGGTCGGCAGTTCGAGCGCCAATTTTTTGATCTGATCTTCTATCATGTGGTCTTAATTTTTGGAAGATGGTTTGTGTGTGTGTTCGCAGAAATATATCGCGTGCAAACATGGCTTATTCCTTTGTTCCCTCCAAATACTCCCTCCAAATCCGGTATATTTCTTCCTCCGTCAACTGCATTTCTGCAAAAATCTCCTGCGAGGTGCTCAACGGCAACAGGCGAAACAACATCCCCCGGCCGAGGCGGGCATCCAAGGCTGCCACAACCGAGCCCGACAATCCGTAGCGCTGCGGGCCACTCCAGAATTGATCGAGTTGCGCCGGGGCTTTGCCTTCGCGCACAAAGGCCTGCACCCGCACCAGTCGCGTGGAATCGAGCTGCCCAGAGACGTAAGTGGCCAGCCCTTCTACCCACCAGCCAAGTGCGTCCATGCCTGTAAAATCAGGAATCCGGCAATGCTGACCGTGATACACATGGGTCAGTTCATGCGTGATCAAACGCCGGAAGGCTGCCGACTCTTTTTCATTTCGAAAAGACGCCCCGGAACCGGTCAAAACCAAAGGGCTGCCGTGTTCGCAGGCTTGCGTGTCCCAAACCCTGGGGGAGAGCAGATCGAGACGATGCGCCACGCCGGAGGCTACCATCCAGCACGACGATTGAAAAGTGGTGTCGCCCCAGTCGTGTTGCCATTGGCGATCCAGCGCGGCGCGGTCGGGAAAACACCACACGTCGAAACTGCGGAGAAAAGGTTGTCCGAAAAACGCACTGTTTTCTGCCACGCCGCGAAGCAGGGTTTCGGTTAAAACCGGTACCAGGCTGCTGTCGGGCGCCGTGTAATGCAGGGTAAATATTTGGTTTTCAGAAACCTGCCAAGCAAGGTTAGTATTTTGAGAAAAGCCGGCAGCTATGCCTGAAAACAGGGCGAAGCAAATAAACGTGAATCGGTAAAACATCCGGTGAAACAGTTAAAAGGTAAATAACCGGATAGGACACGCGAAATAAAGAAGGCGTTACAGGCATTTTTCATCCTCGGAAAATACCATTTTTTGCCTAACTGAAACGACATGCGGGAACCAAAACGGCAGCCAAAAAGTTAAGAGGCGCAATACGTCAACATCATGGCAAAGTTAAATCCAGCATCAAAAGGGTATTTCATACCAAAAACAATGGCCCCGGCTAACCGCCTTGCCGGCGGCTTCGGCGCGCCGGCCGCGATGCAACCGGCGGAACAACTCCTGCGCCGTGCCGTGATGGCCTGCCTGCTTTGGGAGGAACTGGCCTACGAAACCGGCGCCCAAAATGAGCGCAACATCGCCGCACTGATCCCGCAGGTAGCGCCCGACCGGGTAGCGGCTATTGCTCTGGAAGCGCGGCTGCAACAGAAGTTGCGGCACGTACCCTTGTATCTGGCGGTGGAAATGCTGAAACACGAATCGCACCGCCCGTATGTGGCGGCTTTGCTCCCGCAGATCATCAACCGGGCCGACCAGTTGACCGACGTACTGGCGCTGTACTGGAAAGCGGGTAAAAAACCGCTGGCTAAAGCCCTGCAAAAGGGCCTGGCCACGGCTTTCGGCAACTTCGACGAGTACCAGTTTGCCAAATATGACCGCGACAACAAGGTCAAACTGCGCGACGTGTTGTTCCTGACACACCCGAAACCCGCCGACGCGGAACGGGAAGCGCTGTACCGCCGTATTGCCGAGCGTACGCTGACCACACCCGATACCTGGGAGGTGGCGTTGTCGGCAGGTGGCGATAAAAAAACGACCTGGGAACGCCTGATCAGCGAGCAGAAACTCGGTCCGCTGGCCTTCCTGCGCAATTTGCGCAATATGCGCGAAGCCGGGGTGGATCGCCCGTCAATCCAGGCCGGATTTGCCCAACTGAAAAGCCAGTGGCTGCTGCCCCTGAACTTCCTGAACGCGTACCGCGAAAACCCGGAGTTCGTGCGCGAGATCGAACAGATGATGTTCCGCATGTTCGCGCCGCTGCCGAAACTGGCAGGGCATACGGTATTTGTCGTCGACGTTTCGGGTTCAATGTGGGCCCCTATTTCCGGCAAATCAAAACTGACCCGTCAGGACGTAGCAAGTGCCATGGCGGTTTTCGCCGGCGAAATGTGCGAACACATTACCATATACGCTACCGCTGGCAACGACGGCGACAGTGTGCATGCAACAGCCAAAATCGTTCCGCACCGCGGGTTCGCATTGCTGGATGAGATTGAAAAATGGCGCCATACGTTGGGTGGCGGCGGTATTTTTACCCGTCAGTGCCTGGAGTGGATCGCGAAGGATTTAGGCGGTGAAAAACCGGCGCGTATCATCGTGTTCTCGGATAGCCAGGACTGCGACCACAACAAGCGCCTGCCACAACCCTTCGGCGAGCACAATTACATCGTAGACGTATCGGCACACGCCCGCGGGGTAAATTACGAAGGCGTCTGGACGGCCGAAATATCCGGCTGGTCGGAACATTTTCTGACCTATATTGCTGCCCTGGAGGGATTGCAGCTGCCGGAAGGGGAAGCTGCAGGTCATTAGGTCAATTCGTCATTGGGCGTCATTAGGTCATTAATCGTCATTGAATGGCTCAATGACACTCAATGACACCCAATGACGATTAATGACGATTAATGACGATTAATAAAAACTCGGGAGGGCATGTTGAATGTCAGCGTTACTTCTACTTGAAATTGATGCACACGCTGGCAGCTTGTTACTGCCCTCCTGTTTTTATGCCGGTTGCAAAACCAGTTCATGTTCCACACGGCACACCGCGTCGCGTTCGGCGATACGTTTGATCTGTTTCAATTGTACCCCGGACATGAGCCCATGCACCGGTGGATAGAGTACGTTCCCCATCAGCCATTCCGCCCATTGGGGCGCCGCTTTCATCCGGGCCCGTGAAATCAATCGGGTGGCATCGTCACCGATGGGTTCCAGTACAAAGGCCCAACTTGTATTAAAGGGACCGCCGAGTCGCTCGCCTTCGCCGCCGATGACCATAAAACGTTCGTGTTCGATTTCATACACCTCAAAAAAACTGTCCAGGGCTGGGGTGGCCGAGAGCCGGTCGCCGGCATTTCGCATTTCCCAGCCGGGTACCAAATGATCGATACTCGGCTCGCCGCCATGATCCAGCAGGTCGATGCTGTACCAGCCGGCCCGGTCGCAGCCCAGCTGCATCAGGTAGCGCCACACCAGCGAAACCGGGGCTTCGATATTGATGGCGTGCGTTTGAATATACCGGGAATCGGGAATAATATCATCGCCCGGAAGCAAGCGGGCGTCATCGTCCGGGTGTTTCATTTTACCGAGTTCGGCTTCCAGGTGTGACATAGCGCTTTCGCGAATCAAATGCGAGAAAGGCCCGATCAGTCGGAAATAATTGTTGAGTTTTTGCCAGCTATCCTGATCCGTAGCGGTGGTGCGCAATTCCAGGCTAATGGTGCTGCCATGATGATATGGCTCCACTGAAATGGCCCAGGCGAGTTTACCCCATCCCGGCGCATTAAAATCGCGAAAATCTTCCGGCTCCACCGGCGCAAAGGGAATATTCAAGTGCCAGAATTGGCCCACCGAGCCGATCAGCACTTCTTTGCCCGGGATTTCCCGGAGCAGTTTAAAACCTTTTCCATCGCTGGTCACCTGATCCACACCGACCGAGGTTTTCTCTTCTTTCGGCTGGCGGCCTTTCAATCGGTCCGGCAGTGTGCGCAGTTCAAATAAAGCCTTAACCCAGGGAATACGCGCCGCATCGAAATGCCGCGCGACTTCCCAGGCTTTGGCGGGTTCGGCGTTGACGAATATTCGGTGGGTTTCTACATGGCGGGGGTTAGGCAGGTACTGTTGTATGGCGCGCATAGGTAATGATTGGTTTAAAACATTCCACGAAACGGGTACAAAACTGCGCGCCAATACGATTATAAAGCCATGATTTTGGCAAGTAGCCAAGATGAGTTTTGTCACTCATTTTACCCTGCGGAAAGTGGTTTGTCCACATTCCGGTACCTTAACATTTTTTCTGTTATAAAATTTTGCATCAAGTTCTAGTGCCGCGTACGGCAGTTGGCGTATGAATCTGCGGCCCTATTTCCCCATCCTCTACGTTGCTCGTCGGTTAAAATATCCCGTATTTCGCCCTCCTCGTGCCTTTAGGAAGGAAAAATATGGCACTCATATTCATACGCCAACTGCCGGACGCGGCACTAGTGTCAGGCGCAATACGATGACATTCGTAAGCAGGATTTGGGCAGAGGCGGTGGAATGTTGCGTAACTAACGCCCAGAAAACGTTATTGATCCGGCGTCTTACCTGCCATATATTTGTATCTAATCTTTATCAGGGCGCCCGAAATATCTGAATTCATCAAACTATGGCCGATTTTGGTCACAAAATTTTCTATTATGAACAGATTTTCTATCTTTAAATGCTTATTCTTTTTCGCATCGATACCGCTTACCGGTCAAACCGATTGCGATCCGGTCTCTATGCATTGTTGGGAGAAAGTATTTATCGCAGGAGGTATTTTAAACTGCACCGATTATACGATATCGCTGGATGAGCAGTTTAACAATCTACAAGAATGGGATACATATTACTTCAGTGAAAACTATAATTACGCCCGCGCACACCATCCCTGCGAAGAGCAACTTTTTTTTGATCAAAATGTAATAATAGATAACAATAGGTGTATCATTCGGGGGAAACATGAACCGAATTCGACTTGGACAAACGCCGCAGGAACCACATTCACCAGAGATTTTACGTCTGGCGTAATCATGGCAAAAGACGGATATCATTTTGGGAGATTTGAAGCGACCGTTGACGACATGCCTGGAAAAGGCTGGTGGCCGGCTTTTTGGATGTGGCATCACGAAGAAATCGATATTATGGAACGGTTTTACGATGAATTTGAATACTCTTTCAATGTTTATCCTTCAAACAAATGTAATATAACGACCCGGGTAACAACCTCGACCAGTTTATATTCCGGCCCCCATACTTTTGGAATGGAATTTACGCCTTTCAAAGTTACCGGCTTTTACAATGGACAAGCTTTACCAAACGTGGTTTATCGGTATATTAATCTTGACGGGACACCTTTGGATGTCGATTGTAATCAACCTATCCCGGAAGGAATATATTATCTAAATCCCAACTTTCCGCTGCTTTGGCGCTATTTTGAAGACGGCAATCTGCTTGAATCGACTACTTTCAGGCCGATCCTCGGCATGGCCGTATTACCCAAACGCGGATTGCAGTGTTGCGGCGATAATCTCTATTGCGATGATCCGGGATGTAACTTAAACTGTTCAAACTGGGGTCATCCGGTTGACGACAATGGAGTTGAAATACCGGGTTATGAAGCCAATACCGGTATGATAATATCGAATGTTAAAGTGGAAGAGCGCATATACAGAACCTGTAATGCTATTGCCGTTAAACACAAAGACATCTATTGTGTAAACGATGATATAACAGTTATTGTGGAAAGTTTCAGCAATTTAAATCAATTTTCTCTTCACCAAGTACAGATTAACGATGTCAGTACTTCTCCAAACCTGAGCTTTATAAATACCGTTCGCCATGAGGTTCATTTGAAAGCCTTATCAGCCGGCCCTGCAAGCTTTACAATTGATTATTTGGATGATTGTGGCGTTCAGCGGTCCGTTACCAGGCAAATAAACATAAGTAACTCCGGCGATTGTAATTTGGATGTTTGCGACGACACACATCAATATGAGTGCTGCCCGGAAAACACCCATTATGACGGTGCCAATTGCTTTTATGGAACAGCTCCCGGTGGTTATATTCCTATAATAAAAAACAATGCTTTTTATGTAACTCCGAATTGTTTGATCAGCGCAAATAATAATTGTTGCCCACCTGGATATGTTTTTGATGGACAAGATTGCCACTCGGGCATCTCCTTTCCGTCAAAACATCAGGGTTTTGTATATAATAACCGATTCTATGTTCGGCCGGAATGCGGCGACATCAGAGATTGTTGCCCCCCCGGATACAAATATGATGGAGCAAACTGTTTTTCATTCGTTTCTGCTCCGGATGAATACCAGGCTTTTATCTATGAAAACGCCTTTTATGTACACCCCAACTGTCAAATTTCTATTGCCAATAATTGTTGCCCGGCCGGTTTCACTTTCGATGGCGCCAATTGCCATTCCGGCGTCTATATTCCTGAAGGCTACGAAGGCTTTATTTTTGAAAATAGTTTTTACGTTAAGCCATTTTGCGAAGACGAATCAGATTGTTGCCCGGTAGGGACGCATTATGACGGCGCCAATTGCTGGTATGCCAAAATTCCGGCAGGTTATGAGGGCTTTGCATACAGAAACAGATTTTATGTTAAGCCTGATTGTACAATTTCAACAGAAAACAGTTGTTGCCCGGCGGGCTACACCTTTGATGGCGCCAACTGCGCCTCAGAAATTACATTCTCCAACCCCTATCAGGGCTTTGCATACGAGGGGGGCTTTTATGTGGACAAACATTGCCCACAGGATGAAAGCTGTTGTCCGCAGGTTGCCAATTACGATGGGGCCAATTGTTGGTACCTCAATATACCGCACGGATACCAGCCGTTTATTCTTGACAACGCCTTTTATGTCGTTCCAAATTGTCTGGTCTCTGTACAAAACAATTGTTGCCCGGAGGGATTTGTTTTTGATGGCGCAAATTGCCATTCTGGAATTTTCTTTCCCCCTGATTTGAATGCTTTTATCTTTGAAGGTTCCTTTTACAGCAGTTCTTTTTGTGAGGACTCAACAGACGGATATACCGGCGTCGACATTCGGGATTCTGGCATAAGACAATTTGTTCCAAACAGGATCACGCCCGATGTTTTTCGCATATTTCCAAATCCTGCCCAACATTACATCAATATCGGTATACAAGAAGAACTGACAGGGACATCCGTCATCAGGATCATGGACAATCTGAGCAGGATAGTTGACGAGATAACACTCAAAGACATACACCGCGAATCCACGTTAACGATCTCCTTAGATCATCTTTATCCAGGTATATATCAACTTAATATAGAAAACGGACAATATCGCGCAGGGGGGCATTTTATTAAACAGTAACAATCGTATGTACCTCTATTTTTTCCATAACTTATACGGCTTATCCGCATCCGTCTGAAACGGCAGATATACTTTCCGCCCGGTTCCAGCCGATTCATAAGCCGCGAATATAGCTTCCAATACGGCACGACCGTCTTCACCGGTCACCAAGGGCTGTTTATCATTTTTGACACAATCCACAAAATGCGCGAACTCTTGCGGGAAGCCGTAATTCCAGATTTCTTCATACATCGTAAAACTCCAGCCTACCGTATTGCCGGCTTTTTCGACGGCATATCCGATGCCTTCGGTGCTATAGGTCAGAATAGAGTTTCCTTGTAACACGTCGGCATAAGCCTGACCTTTGGTGCCGTGTACTTCCGCTTTATCATCCATGCCGCCGCGCCTGGTCCAGCTTTCTTCGGCCACAGCTATTACACCATTTTCAAATTCCAGGATCAGCACGGCATTGTCGTCGCCCCGGGTTTTGTCGGTGTGCAGGTAGGTGCCCATTTGGGCGTACACGGATTTTATTTTAGGCCGGCCCAGCATCCAGCGGAAAAACTCGATGGCGTGGCAGCCCATGTCCATGGTGACGCCGCCGCCGGAGCGTTCCACGTCCCAAAAGTGATCGGCGTGGGGACCGTCGTGTTTTTCCGATTGTTTGAGCATGATAGGATCGCCCAGTGCGCCTTCGTCCAGCAGCCCTTTCAGGCGAACATATTTTGGCGTAAAGCAGAGTTCCTCGGCGTACATGAGTTTTACATTTGCCTGCTTGCAGGCGTCGATCATGCGATCGGCTTCGGCCAGGTTCATGCACAGCGGTTTTTCCACCACCACGTGTTTGCCCGCTTTGGCTGCCGCTACGGTAATGTCGCAGTGGTATATATTTGGGGCGCCGATGACGATCATATCTATCTCTTTCAACGCCAGCATATCGTGTACATCGGTATAAAAATGCGGGATATCGTGATGCAGGGCAAACTCCCGGGCATGCCCTTCCGTAGGGGACGCAACCGCCAGGAGCGCTGCATCCGGAACCAGTTTTAAAGATTCGGCATGTATCGTGGAAACGAACTGGGAACCGACTAATCCGACGCCAACTTTTTTATTCATAATTATTCGATTTATGTAATATTTGAGGCGCAAAATACTATACTTTTTCAACAGATATACCCGGTAAAATTGACTTCAATATGCAACCTGCGGCAATAGCCCTCGACCTCGGCGGAACGACCATCAAATACGGTCTGGTCAATCTCCATGGCGCAATCCTCTGGGAAAGCCTCTCCCCCACCCCGCACACTTCGGCAGGCGCAGTCGTCGGGGAATTGCTGCGCTGTGTCCAGGAAATTCAGGCGCTGAACACCACGCCCGCTCCAACGGCTATCGGCATCGGCACACCGGGCATGGTAAACGTGGAAACCGGGACGGTACTGGGCAGCGCGTTTCAACTGCCCGGCTGGGAGAATCTCCCGTTGGCCGGCCTACTCCGCGCCGAAACGGGCCTCCCTGTTTTTGTGGACAACGATGCCAACCTGATGGGTTTGGGGGAATTTACCTTCGGTACCGTTACAAAAGGAAAAAACGTCCTGTTTTTCACTTTAGGAACGGGAATCGGCGGCGCCATTTTTATAAACGGCGCCTTGTATCGCGGCAGCAAAAACGCCGGCGGCGAGTTAGGCTATATTCCGTTTAACTACCGCGATCAGGAAGGTTATTGGGAGGATTTCGCCTCTATGAAAGCCCTGGCCGAACAATACACCGGAAAAAACCCGGACACGCCCCCTTCCGCCAAATTAGTCTTCGAACGCGCCGCGGCAGGCGATCCTGCCGCCCGGGAACTGATCCGCGAAAACGCATACCTCGTCGGCCGGGGCATCGCCGGGTACATCAATATTTTTAACCCCGACACGATCATTATCGGCGGCGGCGTTTCGGATTCGCAGCGGGATTATATTGAACAGGTAAAACACGAGGCCTTTAAATATGCGTTGCCCGATTGCAGCAACGGCCTCGACATCGTGGCCGCCAGTTTAGGGAATAAGGCCGGGATGATCGGGGCAGGGTATTATGCATTGAGCAGGCTCGATGGCTAAATGAACAGCAATTCTCGGTTTGTACGATCGACCCGGTTTTCGAGGTGTCGTCTGCGAGGCACGAGCAGGTGACATCTCGAAAACCAGATTAGAATATCACATTTGAGGTTGAAAAAGGTGTCGTTTTAACTTTTTTTGAGTTGTCGCCTGCTCGTGCCTCGCAGACTACACCTCAAAAACCGGCCATTCCCGACAAACCGAGAATGACCCCAATGCCCCCAATGACCCAATGACCCCAATGACCTAATGACGCAATGACCCTATGACCTAATGCCCCAATGCCGTTTCCACCGCCGCCTGATCACAAAAACACGTGACATCGGGATGCAACCATAAAAACGAAGCCGGCAAACGGGTACTGATTTTTCCGGTCAAAAATTCCGCCATCACGGCGCTTTTATGCGCGCCATTGACGATCAGCACTATTTTTTTGGACAACATGATATCCCGCATGCCCAGGGTAATGCCATATTCCGGCCTATGCGCCGTATCGGCCACCATTTGGTGCATTTGGGTGGATGCGGCAAGTTGGCTGCGATGCACCGGCCCCGACAAGGTTTCGGCCGGTTCGTTCAAACCGAGGTGGCCGTTGGTTCCTATGCCTAAAACACACAAATCGATCGGGCCGTTTTGTTGCAAATATTGCTCAGCGCGCTGCATTTCAGCGGCATGATCCGCCTGGTCGCCCCGGAACAAAAAATAATCCTGCACGCCGATCGGCCCGATCAATTGAGATTTTATCTGGTAGGCTCCGCTGGACGGGTCATCCGGCGCAATGCCCTCCCACTCATCCAGGGCGATCACTTTCAGGCGCCGGCCTTGCCCGGGTTGCAACAAACCTGCCAAGGTATCGTAGGTTTGCCGGGGCGAATTGCCGGAGGCCGGGCAAATTAACAAGTTGGGCTTAGCCAGGATTTCCCGGTACAGAAAGTCGGCGGCGGCTAAACTCATGTCGCCGTAATTGGGTGATACGTGGATTTTGACGTTGTTGTAATGATTCATTCAGGAGGTAAATATTTAGTGAAAAGTTATAAGCAGCAAAACGCGACTTTTTTGCACCTTAGGATAGGTCTTCGAAGCAACCCTTTCCATTCTAAGCACTCTTAGGCAGGGTAATGCCGGACTTGCAGTCCGGCGTCCGCAAATACACTGCAAATTATCCTTTTGCCGTTTATCCTTTTTTCTCAATCGAAACAAAAACTACGCGTAACCCTTATGAAAAAATGCTGCCCGCCGTTAACCCTCCTGTTCTTCTTTTTCTGCGCTTCCCTTTTTGCCCAAAGCCCCAACCGGGTCACCATCAAAGGTATGATCCGCGACACTTCCGGCGCTGAAATTCCTTTCGCCACGGTCATGTTGCTCAGTCCGAAGGATACCACCCTGGTAAATTTTTCGCGCAGCGACGACAAGGGCAATTTTGCGTTTAAAAACGTAAAAAACTCGCCCTATTTGTTCAAAATATCCTACATCGGATACATCCCGCATCAACAACACCTCGACGTTTCCGAATCTGAAGTGAACGATCTGGGCGTCGTGGGCATCAAACCCATCAACCAGGAATTGATGGAAGTGGTCATCAAAGCGGCCAAAGCGCCCTTGCGTATCCGCGGCGATACGATCGAATACGATGCCACCACCTTCAAAGTGCCACCCGGCTCTACCGTGGAAGACCTGCTGCGCCGCCTGCCGGGCATCGAAGTGGACGCCGACGGCAACATCAAAGCGCAGGGCCGGGACGTGCGGCGCGTAACCGTGGACGGCAAAACCTTTTTTAGCGACGACCCCAAAAGCGCCACCAAAAACCTCGGCGCCGAAACCATTTCCAAAGTACAGGTGTACGACGAAAAATCGGAACAAGCCAAACTAACCGGCGTGGACGACGGGAAAAAAGAAAAAACCATGAACCTGGAACTGAAGCCGGAATACAAAAAAGGTTCTTTCGGAAAAATCACCGGCGCCATCGGCACCGACGAGCGATGGGCTGCACGGGGCAACTACAACCGCTTCAATGAAAAACAACAACTCTCCTTTATCGGCTACGCTAACAATATCAACCAAACCGGCGTAAACTGGGAGGATTATGGCGAATTCAAGGGCCAGAACACCTTCAACGACCGCGACAACGGCGACTTCGGGTTCAGCAGCGGCGGCGGCCGGATGTACTATTTCAGCGGCGACGACTCTCCCCTCAACAACTTTGACGGCCGCGGTTTTACTGAAAACTACGGCGGCGGCATGAACTACAATTTCGACAATAAAAAATCGAAATACAACCTGAGCTATTTCTACAACGAAACCAGCCTCGACCTGCAACAACAATCGCTGCGCGAAACCTTCCTGTCCGATAATTCCTTTACCAATACGGATAGTACGCTCAAAACCGATTTCCGGGGCAACCACAATATCAACACCCGCCTGGAACAGGAAATTGATTCCAACAATATTCTCATCGTCAAAGCCAATACCCGGTTCAGCAAAAACAACTCGGGCAACCGGCAATACCAACTGTTCTATGAGGCCGACGATATGTTGACTAACAGCCTGGATGCCAGCAATGATGCCCGGCAAAATTCCTGGCGCCTGAGCAGCGCCGCTATTTTCCGGCACCGGTTCAAAAAGAAAGGCCGTTCCTTTGCCGTGAGCGCGGGCTACAACAACAGCCGGTCGGACGGCACCGAAAACCTGTTTTCGATCAACCGGTTCTTTGAAGCCACCACGCTCACCGAGCAAATCCGCCAATTGAATGACAACGAGAACACTACCGTACAATACAAATCGAGCCTGCTGTACACCGAACCGCTGGCGAAAAAATGGTACTGGGAAAGTTTTTACAATTTCAGTCAAAGCGGCAACCAGGTGAATCGCCAGGTGTTGAACCCCGAAATCAACAACGAACGTATCGACAACCTAAGCGTTTTTTATGATTTCAACGTCCTGTACAATCGCCTGGGTTCCAGCCTGCGGTATTCGCACGAGGGCCTGAACATTTCAGCCGGCCTCGCCGCTCAACAGTTGGAGTTGGCAGGTGAATATTCCACAGACCGCGATATGCCCTTGCTCGAGGACCCGATTCGCCGGAGCTTTACCAACCTGGTACCGAACCTGGATGCCAGTTACCAATTTCCAAACAACGTGTGGCTCAACCTCAACTACGGCTACGGTGTGACGGAGCCCAAACTTCAGGACTTGCAGCCCGTGCCGAACGTGAACAACCCGGCTTTCCGCACCGAGGGCAATCCGGCCCTGACGCCGGAACGCTCGCACAGCGTCGATCTGAATCTCAATCACTGGAATCCGTCCTCCCTGGCCAGTGTCGGCATTAACGGCAGCATCAGCCTGTACGACAACCAGATCGTGTACAACCAAACGGTAGAACTGGTCGACAGTGTCGGTATCCGCACCGTCACCCGGCCCGACAACGTTTCGGGCGGCAACCGTTTCGATGCATACCTGTGGTCCAATTTTCCGATTGTTAAAACGAAGTTGACCATGAATGTCAATGGCGGCGTGAATACCAGCGTAGCGCCGTCTTTTGTCAATGATGTGGAAAATGAAACCCGGAACAACGGTTACAGCGTTCGCGTGGGCTTCAACCTGACCCCAAACCAGAAATTGATCGTAGGGCTGAACGGTAACATACGTTTCAATAACATTGCTTATTCCATCCAGGAAGAACAAAACCAGAAAATCCAGAACCACGGCCTCGACGCCTCTGTCAAATGGCAGTTTGCCGGAAAATTCTTCCTGGAAAGCAACTTCAACTACTCCGTCTACCGCAACGACCGCTTCGGCTTCAACCAGGATATCCCGATTTTCAATGCCTCCGTGCGGCGGCTGATTGGCAAAAATAACCGGATCGAATTGCGGCTCGCGGCTTTTGATATCCTGAACCGCCGCGTCAGTATCTCGCAATACGGCTCGCAAAACTTCGTGTACCGCAACGTCGCCAATACGCTGGCCCGGTACTATATGCTGAGCGCGAGTTATAATATGCGGGGGTATGAGGCGAAGATTGCAAAGAATAACTGGTGGTAGGCAGTAGGCAGTAGGCAGTAGGCAGTAGGCAGTAGGCAGTAGGCAGTAGGCAGTAGGCAGTAGGCAGTAGGCAGTAGGCAGTAGGCAGTAGGCAGTAGGCAGTAGGCAG
>CAUJEY010000262.1 GCA_963169325.1 Bacteroidota bacterium | reverse complement strand
CCAACAGCAAGGTGGTATCCGAAATACAGCCCAAGCTATTGGCTGATACCTGCTGCGCTGCCACCCAACGTGGCGCCCCGGCAGTAAACGTCGTTACAATGGGGTTCCCTTCCTGGGACGTCGGCATGGCAGCAGCGTTTTTAATCTCCCAGCGTATTTTGTTTTGCGGTAAAACGCCTGTCGCGCGAAACGCCATTGGCTGACCCGGACAAAATACCGGCGAGCCTTCGATACCGGTGGGTGCGGGCGGATTGGCATGCACCCGCACTTTCCATTCCGCGCTGTCGGAGCAGGTCTTGTTCCAATCGGCAGCCGACGGAACAGCCCGTACGCGATAAGTGCCCGCATCGGCGCCGAACACCGGTGTTACGGCGCCCGCAGCAGTCGGGGAAGTCCAAACAGGGTTTCCACCTGGCGCATACAGCGTCCAATCGCAATTGACAGGCAGGTTGTTCGTCGGAAGCAAGGCTTTCAGATTACCTTCGGTATCAGCGCAGAGTTCCAGCGGGCCGGTCAGGCCGAAGGGCGCGCGCACCTTCACCCAAATCGTATCGCGGCCGCTGCAATCGAGGTAGCAGTTTTCGTATTCTACGATCAGGAGACGGTCTGTTGTAGTGGTGTAATCCCATTTGACCAGCACCTTGGGCGTACCTTGTCCTTCCAGTACTGTGCCTCCGGCCGGCAGTTTCCATTTGTAATTCGTACCGTCAAACCGGTCTATATCATAGGTCGCCTCCGTATAAGGGCACACCCGTTCCGGGCCTTTGATTTCCGCCAAATCGGATAAAACGGGCACCCGCAATACGGCAGGTTCGGGACAGGCGGCAGTGCCGCAATTATCGGTCGAAAGGGTTAAAACACCGTCCGGCCCGCTGAGCCACTGCACGGTCACGGTATTGTCGGTGGGGCCGCCGCCGGCCACGATCTGGCCGTTTGACGAAACCGACCATTGATAGGAGGGGCAATCGGCCGGGGTGGAATAGGTGACTGCTTCGCCGGGACACAAGGTGCTGACACACTCTACTAAAGGCGTTTCTGTGTCCAGTACTTCCACCATCAGCGTGGCCGTATCCGCGCAGAAACACTTGCTGCGCGCAATGAGCGTAACCGGGAATATCCCCGGGTTTCGGAATTCGTGTTTCGGGTTTTCTTCGGTCGTAACGGACAGGTCGTCCCCGAACTGCCATTCGTAGCGGGTGGCGCCTGTACTCTGGTTCGTAAACCAGACCGGTTGGTCTTTGCATACGACAAGGGTCGCATCGGGAGTAGTTGGGGCAGGGCTGCTGGAAAACCGGGCTTCCGGTATTTCCAGGATGGTCACGCAGTGGGGGCTGTATCCATAGCAAATAAGGTTACTTTCAGCGGATATCCTGACCTCTCCCTGGCCCGCCTCGCCCCAGTTCACCGTAACGGCGTCGCTGGCTGCATTAACGGTATAGTTTTTTGCGCCCAAGACGGTCCAGATATAACTTAAATTACCGCAATTCCAGGTCGTGGGCGGTTTTGCCGTATAGGTCACTGTGGTATTTGGGCACATTTGTTCGCAAAAGCCGGGATTGTTGCTGTCGCAAAAAGTTGCGCTCGACGATTGTACCGTAGGCCCCGCCGGTGCGGCAAATTTCTCTCGAATATGGAATGTTCTTACGGCTGTGGCGCCAGTAGCAAAATCGGTAGCCACCACGGTGTATTGACCCGGCGTACAGATCGTCTGGTTCGGGAAGTCCGAACTAAAGCCGTTGGGGCCGAACCATTGGTAGGCCAGTTGGGGATTGGGTGAGTTATCAAGTACAATGCTTCCGCAGCCACCATTGCAGGGGATATTGCTTACCGATATGGGTGTAATCGTCATACCGGTGGGGCCGGGCTGGTTGACAGTAATCGTCGCCACGGAGATACAGTTTTGATTGCTAACGACGGTGACGCTGTAAGTGCCGGCACTTAAGTTGTTGAGGTTTTTTGTGGTATTGCCGTTTGACCATAAATATTGGTAGTTGGATCCCGTGCCACATACATCCAGCGTGATAGCGCCGTTGTTTTCGCCGTAATGGCTCACATCTTTGACTACTTCATCGATCAGGACCGGGTCGCCCGATGGCACATAAGCTGACGCGGTGGCGGTGGCGCCTTCGGCGTCGGTTACGGTCACCGTGTATACACCAGGGGACAGGTTGAAGGCAGTGATGTCGGTACTACCTGTACTCCACATCGCTGTAAAAGGCGGCTTGTCACCATTTATATTAAGGTATGCCACGCCGTTATCGCCTCCGAAACAAGAGGGCGGATTGGCCTGAACATTGATCGTGATGATTCCTGTGGGAGCAGTGGGATCGTTATTGGAATAGTGATGGGCAATGGCCGGGGTGGAAATGAGCAGACCTCCGGCTAAGAGGAGCCATGTGGAGCAATTTTTCATCGGAGTACAATTTTAAGTCGATGGGCGGGTAATTGTTGTTAATGCGGGTTAGATACAACGGGCCGCCGTTTCGCGTGCTCAAATTTTTCAATACCAAATCTTAAGTGATGAAATTGTTGTTTTACCGCTGGCGCGGGTGTTACACGCCTTTTAACCCATCTTTTTACACATATGAAAGTACTCCTCACCGGCGCCAACGGCTATATTGGTCAACGTTTACTTCCTGTGCTGCTTGAGCAGGGGCATACGGTTTATTGCTGCGTCCGGAACCGTAAACGTTTCGAATCGAAAACGCACGAACGCCTGACGGTTATTGAAATTGACTTCCTGAATCCTTTGGAAAACACGGCGCTTCCGTCTGATATCGACGTGGCGTTTTTCCTCATTCATTCCATGAGCAACAAAGGTGATTTT